>JAIBBR010000100.1 GCA_019694575.1 Myxococcaceae bacterium | reverse complement strand
ACTAAATGCCCCGCTCACGCATGAAGTGCTGAAACCGTTTCGGCGTGATGTGCCGAATCACCTTTTCACCATTGCCTAGACGCTGCCGCGGGCCGAACCAACGCGACACCATCTCTTGTGCTTTCTGGCTATCTTCCGCCGAGAGTTGGCTCATTCGCGCGCCGTGGTTTGCACCGGCGATCACCAGCTTCGCCGAATCTTTCGCGTCACCCAACTCGACCGCGCCACCCGACCAGGGGTCGAGCTCTCCATAAATGAAGAGCAAGTGATTGCCGTGTGCCTTCACCCAATTTTGTATGTCGTGCATCGCGCGCGGCTCGAAGCGCGGCACCGGCACCGAGCCCAACATGAACGGCTCAGGGCGGGGAAAGTTCGGCACGGGGCCCAAGTCGGCGAGGTGATCAAGCGTGCCCGCCTGGGTGCCCAGCTCGTTGACCGTTTGGTACAAATAGCCAAACAGATCATTTTGTTGTTGCTCCAAGCTGGCCAAGTATTCGTCTGAATAGGCTTCAGCCGTATTGGCGTAGGCGTCAACCACCTGCTGCCAATTGGCAGGCGAAGCGCGCGTCGCTTCGTAAGCCGGGCAACCTTCTTGCAGATCATCGGCATCGGAGTACTGAAACAGCGTCCAACTCGTCAGCCCGACGCTCGCCCAGAGCGCATTTTCAGCGCCACCCATTTTGCTGTACGTACCCGTTATCTGGCTGGCGTACCGAACCCGGTCAGCCATGATGCCGTGATCAAGGTCGCGAAAGACTTGGCGGCAGGCGGCGTACTTCTGACCTCCGACTTGTTGCAAAAACGGCCCGTACCGCAAGTCACCCATGCCGTACGAAATGGGCGTCACATAGGGCACCGTGCCGTCGACGTCGCAGGGAAAAAAACGCCTGTGGAACAACGCCGTCATGCCCCCCTTGGAATGCCCGGTGCTTACCCAGTGGTTCCCCAGCACCGGCCGCAATAATTCGACAATGCGGTGCGAGTCTTGCGCCGACTGCACGATGTCCATCGTGGTGAAGTCGGTCACCGGGGGGTGCGAGGTGCCGAAAAACCGGTGCTCAACTTCGACTTCGGTCGTCTGAAAAGTCGACGCCAAGTCAGAGTCCATGCCGAACAGGTTGTAACCCGTGGTGTGCAGCGACACCGGCGCATTGGCACCCCCGAAGCGGAGCGCTGCCCGCTGCTTGAAAGAAGGCCCGTCGGGCCGCGCGTGATCAACCGGCTGCACGATGGTCAGCACATATTCGTCGGTCGTGCCCGCCTTGGGCTGGGCTTCAACACCGGGAAGGCAATTCAACCGTCCGAGCAGATCAGTCGCCGCGCAAGTCGGCGCCGCGGGAAAAGCTGGGCACTGGGCCGGCGCCACTTCACCAGGCGACACCGTACCCACCACCTCGACACGCACGTGGCGGTGATCAGCCGCAAACACGCACAGTGAGTCGCTCAACGTCACGGGAATGGCGCGGGTGCTGCCGTCAATGCGAATGCGCCTTCCACTCCCGTCGCAACGGCCGAAAGCGACGACGCCAGTTCCCGGTTCAACGCTCGCCACCAGCATCACCTGTTCAGCGCCGCTAAGATCACTGACCCCTTTGAGCGAAAAGTCCAACGCGGCGCCATTCGCAGGAACGCCCGCCCAGGCAATGCCCCGCTGGGTGTCGAGAACAGCGAAGGGCTCCGTTGCCCTCCAACTCGTCTTTGCGAAGCGGCGAAAGCGACCGGCCTCTTGCAAGGTCACCGACACTTCGGAGGTGGCCGAACCCAGGCATATTTTCCCCCGGGGCAACAACACTGGCGTCACGTTGTCTTTCGAAAGAACGAGCGATTCCACTTCTGCCGAGCCACACGCGCCGATAGAAATCGCCACATTGTCATGGGTGCTCTCGCCGACGAGCACCCAACGGCCCCAGGTATCGTCGGGGTCTTTTCCCGGTGCGTCAGACAGGGTGACCTCGGCAAGACCGCCATGCAGTTGCACCTTCTTGGGCTCCGCCGCGGCATCAGCCACCCAACCACCGCCTGATTGATCGAAGTAACCAACCACTTGAACGGTGAGCTGCACGTCGGTTTTTGCAGAGGCGAACTTCACCGTGCCCCACTTCACCGGCAAGGGCACCAGCGCCGACTGCACGCCATCGAGCGTGAGGCTGAAAGAACCACTGCTAATCTGCGCGGGGTGGTCAGCCTTCACCGTCACCCAGGCCGTGCTCGCCGACGCTGAAATAGGCAGGTTCGCCGCCGCTTCGCCTCCGGCGGGCACCGTCACCTTCACCGCCGAGCTCAACGTCGCCGGAAAAAAACCGCTCGGCTCGCTGCGAAAAATGAGCGTCCCTTGCGCATCGCCTACCCGCGTCGCCAGGCCAAGCTCAACGTCGTGGGTTTGCCCGTCAAAGCTGCCCAGCGGGCCTTTGCCGCAGGCGAAGACAAGGCCGAAAGCAAGTGCAAACCAACCACTCCGAGCCCCATGCTGATTCATGGGCCGTCAAAGACAGCAAAGACGGCGCCAACCATTGACAGCGCCAACCGTACGAAAAAGCTCAGCGCAACTGTGACACTGGCGTCAGGCCCAAACCTTAAACCGTCAAGATGCTGCCGCCTGGTTACTCCAGTGGTCTACTCGGCGTTCCAGTCTGAAGCGGGCAGCACTTTCCACCCGGTGTCGAGCTTGCCGGCCTTGAAACGCACCACGCGCAAAGGCCACTCACGCGCTTCGTGGCGGGGGCCTTCTTTGGTCGTCACCACCCACCGGTGCATCTCGAGGGTGTACTTGCCGCTGCCCGCCGCCTTGGCCAAAATCGCGCGCATCGGGTTTTTCGGGTGCCAGTACACCTCTTTGTCGACGCGCATCACGTACGCGAGCACCGGGTGATCTTTGAGAAATTTGCGCGCCCGATCGCGGGTGGGCTCGAGCAACTTTTGCGCCTCGGCCGCCGACAGCTCGTGCACTTTCAAATCGTCGCCTACTTGCTGCGTGCCCAAGAGCTTGGTGAGGGCCGAGCGCCCTGCCTTGTCGAGATCGTTCATCAGCTGCACGGCATGCGTAAGGTCGAGCTCTTCTTTTTTTGCCGCATCTTTCGCTTTGATTTCCCAATTCTCGAGGGTGAACAGCTGCGCGGTCATCGTCACGCCACCGAGGAGCAAGTCTTTACCGGCTTCATTGCCTGCGCCGCTGAGCGCATTTAAGTAAGTCTCGGCCACCTTGCGCGCTTCTTTGTCGTCTTGAGCTTGGGCGCCGCTCGCCACGCTGAAAACCACCACCGCGATCGCGAATAGGTTTCTCATACGCGACTTCTTAGTGGATTCTGCGCCGCCCATGAACTTCGCAATCGCACTTACATTGGCGCTGATCACTTCGGACCTTGCCTCTCGTCGCGATGGAGTCGTACAGGTCGTCGAAAAAGTTTCTCCCGCTGTCGTCTATATCGGCACGGTTCAAGTGATCGAACGCCGCTTTCGCAGCCAGTCTCCTCTCGACGATTTTTTCTACGGCCCGCAAAACAGAAAAGAAGCGGTCGAAGGCTTGGGCAGTGGGGTGATCATCGACGCCAACGGCATTGTTCTCACCAACGAGCACGTGATTCGCGGCGCCGCCGAAATTCACGTGGTGCTCGCTGACGGCAGGCAATTCGACGCCGAAGTGGTGGGCAGCGACGCAGACAATGATCTGGCGGTGCTCAAGGTGAATGCCAAAGGCACGTTGCCGTTCGCCAAGTTGGGGCAAACGTCTGACCTGATGATCGGCGAAAAGGTGATCGCCATTGGCAGCCCGTTTGGCTTGAAAAAGACGGTTACCGCGGGCGTGGTGTCAGCCATTGGCCGCTCGGTGAAAACCGGCGATCGCATTTATAACGACTTCATTCAGACTGACGCGTCGATCAACCCGGGCAACTCGGGTGGCCCACTGCTCAACATCGACGGAGAAGTGATCGGCATCAACTCGGCCGTGTACGCGACTGGCCAAGGCATTGGCTTTGCGATACCCGCCGACAAGGTGCGCCGCATCGTCAGCGAGCTGACTCAGTTCGGCAAAGTGCGGCCCGCGTGGGTGGGTATCGACGTGCAAGATCTCACGCCTGAAATTGCGCAGCGCCTTGGGTGGGACCGTACGTACGGCACCGTGGTTTACGAGGTCGAAGCCGAAAGCCCCGCGGCCAGCGCCGGGCTGCAGCGTGGCGATATCGTGGCCCAAGTGGCGGGCATACAAGTTGAAGACGCCGACGATTTTCGGGTGCGCATGAAAAGCTACCCCGCCAAAACGCCAATTAAGCTCTCGCTGATTCGTGGCGGGCAACCCCTCGAAGTGTCACTGACGCCGGTGGAGTTTCCCTCGCGGCTGGCCGACACCCTGGCGTGGGACCGTTTGGGTTTACGCGTAAAGGCCCAACCCGAGGGTTTGGTGATCACCGCGGTGCGGCCCAACACCAGCGCAGCGCGCATTGGGCTTGCCCCAGGCGATGTGGTGCTCAAATTGAACAACCAGCCGTTACCCAACTTAGACCGTTTTCGCGAAAGTCTGATCTCGGCCCGTACCTCGCGCAGCGTGCTGCTGTTGGTGCGCCGAGGCCGGGTCGGTTACCACGTGACGCTCCAGATGTAGGGAGAAAGTGTTGGTAACCAGTAATTCAGGCTAGCCTTCATGGCCATGTCCACGCTGCGTTACCAGGCGCTCGGGCCTCTGCTGTCAGGAGAAGGCTCACGGGCGTTCATTGGGCTTGAAGTCAGCTCCGACGGGCGCGCGACCCCCGTCGTGCTGGTGTGGGTACCCGAAGAGGCCAACAAAGACCCTCAACTGCTGTCCCGCATTCGCCGAGAAACCGAGCACGCGGCCAAGCTCGAGCACCCGCACATCGTCAAAGTACATGGTTTCGCGTCGCTCGACGAAGGCCACGCCCGGGTGGTCGAATTCGCCGATGGCGAGTCGCTGCGCAAAATTCTCGATGTCGCCAAGAAGCTGCCGCTGCCGATTGCTGCGCGCATCGTGATCGACGCGGCGGTGGGCACGCACTACGCGCACGTGGCTGGCAACGACGACGGCTCGCCGCTGGTGCACGGAGATATTCGCCCCGAAACACTGCTGATTTCGTTTCTCGGCATCACCAAGATCACCGGTTACGGCGCGCTGCAGTTCGCCCCGCGTGAAATGGGCGGCCTACGGGTTCGGGGCCGGCGCATTCACACCGCGCCTGAGCAGATCATCGGAGGCCGTGAAGCCGTTACCTTGCCCACCGACGTGTACTTGCTTGGGCTCACCCTGCTCGAGTGTCTCATCGGCGAAGTGCCTTTCTTACAAGAAGCTGATTTCGACGAAGCGGTGCTCACCCGACCACTGCCTTTGCTGCCGCCCGAGCTGGTGCCAGAAGAATTGGCCGAAGTGCTGCGAAAAGCCTGCGCCAAACGCGCGCCTGATCGCTATTCGACGCCGCTCGCATTGAAAGAAGCCATTGAGCGGGCGGTGAACACCGTCGCCACGCATGAAGAGCTGGCGTCGTATTTAAAGTCGCTTTTCCCCGACAGCGACGCGGCCCGTTCAGCGCGGCGGCAGGCAATTGATGCCGGCATCGCCGATTTCGTGCGACGGCAGTGGGCAGAGCGGCCGGTGACTCCCGCGCCGGTTGCGGTGCCGGTAAGTGCACCGGCTCCCATTGTCTCGGCGATTCCCTCTTTCCCGCGCACCGAGCCCAAGCCAGCAATACGCCCAATCGAGATTCACCCTGACCCGCCCGACCCGGCAGTGAAGTCGAACGCGGGTTGGTTCATGCTGATCGGCGCGGCGGTGGCGTGCGTCGGGCTGTGGTGGTTCGTGTCGGCTACGCCGGCTCCGGTGCTGCCGGCTTTGGGGGCGGCCGACGCTTCGACGGTGGCCAAGACTGAGGTTTTCGACGCGGGTGCTGTTGCCGCGGTGCCAGCGGGCAGCCGTGACGCGAGCGCTGACCCCGACGATGAGCTCGCACCTTTGGTGAACGGCACCGCCGCAACCGATGCCGGTAGCACGGCGGCCGCGGCAACTTTGGCAGTGGCGCCAGACGCCACGCTCACGCTCGACGTCACCCCCGCTGTTGAAGTGCTTGAAGACGGCAAGTCACTCGGCAAAACGCCGCTCAAGCTCACCTTCAAACCGGGCCGTCACGTGCTGCAGTTGATCAACAAGCCGCTCGGCGTCGCCACCAGCCGCACGTACAACTTCGATTCTGGCGAGAACGCCAAAGACGACATCAAAATAGGCAAAGGCACGGTGGTGGTGTCGGCGCCCGAAGGCGCGGTGATCTTCATCGACGGCATTCGCCGCGGAGTGGCTCCGGTGAAGGAGCTCTCGGTCTACGAAGGCCGTCACAACATTCTCGTCAATGTCGGTAAGGCGAAATGGACTGAATCGTTCTCTATCGCCGCAGACCGTACGGTGTCGTTCAACGTCGAGATGCAGTAGCGGCACCCCGTCGACCTGCGGCGTGGGCTCAATGAATATCGCAAGTCACGTTCTTGAGCGGCACGGCGCGCACCTTGGGTGCAAGCAAGAACGTTTCATCGCCTGAATAGATGACGTCGAGTGAAGCGAGCTTGAGGTCAGCGAGTGCTGCGCGCATCGACGGTGTGACCTTCGGCGATGACGTACGTTTGATTTCAAACCCCCGCCGAACGCCGTCGTGCACGACGAGCAAATCGAGCTCTGCTCCTGCATGGGTGGCCCAAAAATAGCGTTGCTCGGCAGGTACTTTGAGATGCGCGAGCAGCGTGCCAATACAGAACCCCTCCCAGGAGGCACCGACTTTGGGGTGACCTTCGAGCCCTGCGTGAGACTCGATTCCGAGCAGAGAGTGAAGAATGCCCGTGTCTGACAGATAGACTTTGGGAGCTTTCACCTGGCGCTTGCTCAGATTTTCATGCCATGGCTGTAGCTGCCACGCCATGAAGGTTCCCTCAAGAATGTCGAGATAGTGACGAACGGTCGTGTCGGCGACGCCCAATGAACGGCCGAGCTCAGAGAGATTGAGCGTTTGTCCGTGTAGGTGCGAGAGCATCGACCAAAAGCGACGGAGGGTCGGTGCGGCCACCCCAATTCCCAACTGAGGAATGTCGCGTTCCAGAAAGGTTCGCAAAAAACCGCGTCTCCAATCGGCGCTTTCAGTCTGCGTGCGCGCGGTGAATGAACGTGGAAATCCTCCGCGGAGCCAGAGCGCGGCGCTCGCCTTGAGTCCCACTTCGGGCAAGCCAAGCGGAGGCAGCTCGAGGTAGGCGATACGCCCGGCGAGCGATTCGGAGGATTGTCGGAGCAGCGTCGGCGAAGCACTGCCGAGCACTAAAAACCGAGCTCCTCGCGGTCGGTCAGCCAAGACACGGAGAGATTGAAATATTTCTGGAACGTGTTGCACCTCGTCGAGCACCACCAGCCCCTTGAGCGTTGAGAGCGCCATCATTGGGTCTTCAAGCCGGGCTCTCGCTCGGGAATCTTCGAGGTCGAAAAAGCTGACCGGCCCGTCGAATGCCTCGCCGATCTGACGCGCAAGAGTGGTTTTCCCCACCTGCCGGGCTCCTAATAAGCCCACCACCCGATTCGCTGCCAACAAACGCCGCGCTGTTTTAAGGAATTGCGTTCTGGAGATCATTTTTTCTACCTTGAAATATCGGTTATTGTCACCGAATTTTCAAGGTACCAAACTTAAAGGCCTGTGACAGCGGAACACGGCTCCACGAGTACTTCTACGACACACGGCCGATGTCGTTCATTGCCGACGTGCAGTACGGTGCGTGCGACGCGTGTCTTCTTCTCTACTCGCCCCGATGTCTGCCCAGACCATACCCGCGCCAAGGCTGCTTTGGCCGTTGGCGGTGGTGGCGGTGCTTGCGTTCGCGGGGCTCGGCACCCCCAGCGTGGGCACTCACCCCGATGAAGGGTTGTATGTCGCGTTGGGCCTCGAAATGTTTGAACGTGGCCAACGGTTGACCGCGTCGCTCGACGGCGTACCGAACTTCGTCAAGCCACCCCTGCTCTATTGGGCAATGGAGATCTGCTTTCACCTTTTTGGCCCTTCGCTGTGGGCAGCGCGGTTTTTCTCGGCGTTGTGCGCGGTGGCGCTCGCATACCTGGCAGGGCTGTGGGCCGGGCGTTTTCACGGTGAAGCGGCGGCGCAGCGGGCGATTCTCTACGTCGGTACCTCGCTGGGTTTGTTGCGCTTCGGCCACCTGGCAATGATGGACGTGCCGCTGGCGCTGTGTCTGGCGCTGGCGGTCGAAGCGACATGGCGCGCAGTCGAGCGAGACTCGCGTTGGTTACTGCTCGCGGGGCTGGCCACGGGGGGCGGCATTTTGCTCAAGGGGCCCATCGCCGCGGTGTTGGCCGCGGGAGCGTGCATCGGCACCTTGGCATGGCTCAAGCGAGCGCTTCTCACCAGCCGCTGGAGCGTCAGCGCGGTGGGTTTGGCGCTGGGGGTTTCAGTTCCCTGGTTTTTGGTTTCGGCGTCGGTGCACGGCACGGCATTCACAGAGCGCTTTTTCGGGCAGGAAAACGCGGGCAAATTTTCTGGCGCATGGAGCCTGGCGCGAACGGGGAGCATGTATGGCGCGCTGTTGGTGCTGAGCCTGCCCTGGGTGTTTTTTTTGATCGGCACCAAGCCCGGCCGTGCGATGGCGTGGGGCTCGGCGATTTGGATCGCCGCGGTGCTGTTGCCCTACTCGCTGCCCAGTGTGCAGTACCCGCATTATATGGTGCCGGCCATCGTGCCGGTGTTGGCCTTGGCGGCGGTGAACGAACCAGCGCCCTGGCTGCGGCGAACAATGGGCGTGGTGTTGGGGCTGGTCACCGTGGCTCTCTTTGTCCTCTCGTATTTCACCACCCTACTCTTCCGCACCGCGACGTGGCCTTTGGCGCTGGTGTGCTTGATCGCCGCCGTTTTTACGTGGCGGGGCCGTTTGTCTTTCGCCGCTGCCAGCTACGGGCTCGCCTGCGCGTTGATGCTGTACTGGGTTCTACCAGGGGTGAACATTGCGCCCGACATGAAGGCCTGGGCAGAGGTGAAGGCCGAGGTGAAGAACCTGCGGGTGGCCACTTGGGACCAACACCCCGGCGTGTGGTCGGCCATTTCAGGCCTGCATGTGAGCCGCGTTTACGACGAGCCTCAGATTGATTTCCATTTGCGCAATTGTGGTTTGTTGCTCACCAACGACGCGTGGAAAATGGAGCAATTCGGGCACCACCTAAGAACACGCGCCCGGTGGAAGAAGCTTTCGTTTGAAATGTTTCGGCAGGCCCCACCTGCACAGTGGCCCTGGCTCTTATTCAGTGCGCCCCTCAATTCTTTCGACGTGATGCATCAAGACGTGGCGCTGGTCTCGCTCGAGAGCTGCCCGTAAGAAAGGTGCGTTTCTGACCGCTTTGTTGCTTATTGCGCGCGGGCCTTGCGGCGCTGAATCAACTGCTCGTACGAGCGCGACACCGCCTGCGCGAGAATCAACAGCTCACCGATGTCAGGCGTGGTGAATTGTTTCGGCCCGTTGTCGACGTACACAATGTGCACCGGCTTGGCGCGAACCAAGAGCGGCATCATCACCGCGGTGCCGGGGAAACCGTCGCCCAGCAACTTGTAGAAGACCGCGGTCGAAGGCCCCCGCGTCATCGGCCCGACGTAATGCGAGCGCGTGTCACGCACCAAGCGAAACGAGCTCTTCTCTTTCAAACTCACGCCAATGCGGCGCACGTTGGCTTGCGTCACATTTTCACCGCCCCCTTTCCAACCGGTGACCAAATCGCCCTGCACCGACAGAATCAAAGCGCGTTTCCACTTGCTCAGCGCAAACCGCAGCACGGTGCGGCCAATGTCTTCGCGGTCGTTACTGGTGGCGAGCGTCTTTTGCGCTTCAGCAAACGTGATTGGCTCGAGCGGCGGTTCGGGCTTATCGGCCCCAGGTGCTGAACGGCGAGGCCGCGGGCCCGACGGGTTGGCCCCGTCAATCGCTTCGCCGACGATCACTTCTTCTTCAACCGAAGCCGCCGCCTGCCCGCCGGTGAGCGCCTGCGCGTAGAGCTTCTGAAAATCGTCTTCGTTGATCAGCTCGCTGACTTCGGCGACTTTACGTTCTTGCGCTTCGGCCTGCTTCGAAGGCCGCAGCGTATTCATGTCGATCGGTCGCAGCGTGCGGTACGCCTTGCAGTAGCGCCGCAAGAGCTGGTTCATGCGGAATTCGGGGATCACCACTTTGACCACGCGCTTGCCGGCTTTGAAGCCCAACTGATCTAACGCTTCGAACCGGGTGGGGTCGATCACCGCCACGGTGAGCCGCGTGGCGTCGACCCGCATCGGCATGCAGTCGTTGTCGTCGAGAAACTGCTCATCGGCCAACGCCAGCGCCGCGGGGTCAGGCTGCATTTCACCCGACGCATAAGGGCAGTTGTGCAGCTTGCCCAAAACCCGCGCCAAGTCTTTCTCTTGCAAAAAACCAAGCTCGCACAAGTTCGTGCCCAGCTTGCCGCCATGAACGACCTGCGCCTCGAGCCCTTCTTCGAGCTGAGCAGGCGACACCAACCGCTCTTCGAGCAACATGTTTCCCAGTCGGCCCATGTGAAGTCACCTTATGCCGGAATCGACGAACGGCCGCTTTCGCGCTCGCTGCTCACCGGCACATCGTAAGGGTGATGCGACAACCCCACCCAATTTCCTTCCGGGTCTCTGACGTACAATGTCCACCGGGTCTCTTTTTCAATGGTGATGCCTTTGGCGACGAGCTCTTGCCGCACCCGTTCACGCGCCGACGTGTCGATGCGCAGCGCCAGCAAACTGGGGCCCTTTTCACCCCGGCTTGAGCCATGGGGCGCCAATTCAACCGCAATAAACCCGCCTTGTGGCTCAGCGCCCGACGACGCGGCCAACCAAATGCTGCGCAAGGTGCCGTCGTCACGAAAATGACGCGCCAGCTCCTTGAGGCCAAAAGTGTCAACATAGAACGCCGCCACCTTTTCGACTCCGTCAACCTGTAGCGCGACGTGATGAAAGCCGTATGACCACATCACGTGCACTCTACTTAAACCCCTTTGAGTCCAATGCACTAAAGTGACCTGCCGCCGTGCTCCTCCGCCTGCTTGAGATCATCTTTCCGGTGCGCCGGGGTGAGCGTGGCCTGACCTTTGCGCTTTTTCTGCACAGCTTGGCGGCGGTGGGCGCGTTTCTGACAGGCCGCACGGTGCGCGACACGCTGTTTCTCGCTTACGGCGACCGCAGCATGCTCGCGTGGATGTACGTGTTCTCTGCCGTGGGCGTTACTGCGGCGGGGCTCGTGTACAGCCGCCTCGCCGCGCGGGTGCGGCGCGATCAAATGGCGCTGGTGAGCGCCGCGCTTTTCGGAGCAGGCTTTCTTTTCTTTTGGTTCGCCCAGAAGTCACAAGCCGCCTGGGTCTACCCGGGCCTCTACGTTTACGTCGAAGTGATGGGCGCCCTGGTGTTGGTGCAGTTTTGGACACTGGCGAATGAGCTCTTCAACGCACGCGAAGCGAAACGGCTCTATGGGCTCATCGGCGCGGGCGGCACGCTCGCCAACATTTTCATCGGCTTGCTGTCGGCGGCGGTAGCGACGCGGTTTGGCGCTCCGGCTTTGTTGTTGCTGTGCGTGGCGCTGCTGTTGCTCACCGCGGCGGCGAGCGTGGCGGGAGGCCGCTTGGGTCGGCAGCGGTTGGTGGCGCGCGCAGTGACGGGGCGGGCTCCAGCGGCGGCGAAGCGCACCGGAGGCGCCTCACGCGTCTTGAGCTCGGGCCACCTGCGCACCGTGGCGTTGCTCGCGGCAGTCACGTTCTTCACCACCACCTTGGTGGACTACGAATTCAAAGTCATCGCCAGCCACGCTTACAAAGCCAACGAACTGGCCGCCTTCTTTGGCTATTTCAGCGCGGTGATCGGCGTGCTGGCGTTGGGCTTACAGCTCTTTGGCACCAGCCGGCTGCTGCAACGCGCGGGGGTGGTGGGAGCGCTCGCGGTGCTGCCCTTGTCGTTGATGGCGGGCAACCTGGCGTTGGCGATTTTTCCACTGCTGTGGGCGGCGTCGATGGCCAAGGGCGCCGACACGTTGTTTCGCTATTCGGTGAACGACGCCACCACGCAGATTTTGTACTTGCCGGTGCCTGCTCAAGCACGTGCGTCAGCCAAAGCCTTCATCGACAGCGTGGTGAAGCCGATGGCCATTGGCTTAAGCGGCTTGTTTCTCGCCGGCTACAAGGCGTGGAGCGACGGCAGCCCGGCGCCGTTGGCGTGGGCGTCGGTGCTGTTGACGGTGGGTTGGTTGGCGGTGGTGGCAAGCCTGCGCAGCCACTACATCAAGTCGCTGCAAGACAACTTGAAGAACCGCAAATTTGCCCTTTCGGTGGCGCGCAGCCAGGTGCTCGACGGTTCGACGCACAATGTGTTGATCAAAGCGCTCGAGAGCAAAGACGCGCGCGAGGTGTTGGGCGCGTTAGATCTGCTACCGCATTTAGAAAATGTAGAACTCGATCACCGCGTCGAAGCGCTGCTCGCTCATGCTGACCCCATGGTGCGTACGTCGGCACTCGAGTACTACGCGCGCCGTCAAACGCTGCGTTTCGCAAACTCGATTTTTCGCTGTTTTGAAGACCCGAACCCCGGCGTGCGTGCGGCGGCAATCGACGCGTTCTGCGCGATTGGCAAAGACAAGTCGGTACGAAGCGTGCGGTTGTTTTTGCAAGACGCTGACCCGCGCATTCGCAGTGCGGCGATAACAGGCATGATTCGCTACGGCGGGCTCGACGGCTTGCTCGTCGCGGCTGAAGCATTGAAAACGTTGATCAGCGACGCCGACCCGGCGATGCGCGAACACGCAGCGCGGGTGCTGGGCGCGATTGGGGTGCGAAATTTCTATCAACCGGTGCTGCAGTTGATGAACGACGCTGACACGCGGGTGCGGCGCGCGGCAATCAGCGCCGCAGGCGTGCTGAAGAGCCCTGAATTCGTGATTCCGCTCATTTACCGGGCGCAGTCGATCGACACGATGCAAGACGCAGTGTCAGCGCTCACGGCATATGGGCCGACCATCGTGCCCACGCTGTCGAAAGTCTTGAGCAACCACATGGAGGACCCGGCGATTCGGCGCGCGGTGGCCCGGGTATTGGGGCGGCTGGGTACGGGCGAAGCAGTGCAGGTGATTCTGGCGCACCTCGACGAGGGTGACGAAGAGCTGAGAATTCGACTGTACCGCTCGCTGGCCCGCGCCATGAAGAACCGTCAGTTGGTGATGACTGACAAAAAGCCAGTCGAGGCAGCGTTAGAACGTGAATTGGCACGCGCGTACCGCACTTTGGCGCAGGCAGAATCGCTCGCTTTGCAGAATGGCCCGGGCCCCAACACCCCACGCGCGGGGCCTGAAGCCGGCCGGGCCCTGCTCGCTTCAGCGCTGAGTGAAAAAGTGATGTTCGCCGAGCGGCGCATTTTTTTGCTGCTCGCGGTGCTCTACCCCGACGCCGACATGGAACAAATTTACGCCGGCATTCATGACGCGACAGCCGCCGACGCTCCGCGCCGCCGTGGCAACGCGGTGGAGCTGCTCGACAACTTATTGGACCGTCATTTGAAAGCGCGCTTCTTGCCATTGCTCGAAGAAATGTCGCGGGCTGATCGCTTGAAGCACGTGGCCGAGGCGTTCGACGTGAAGCTTGGCTCCCACGAAGAGACCCTGCTCGCGTTGTGCAAAGACGAGACGGCTTGGGTGCGGGCCTGTGCCCTGTGGTTGTTGTCTCAGGGAGAACCCGTGAAGACTGACGTGGTGGTGCCAATGTTGGCCGGCGCGCACGACGTCAACGCGATTGTTCGAGAAATTTCGTTGGTATCACTGGGCATGGCTGCGCCAGAGCGTGCCCGCGCGATTGCTGAGGAGCGTCTGCGTGACGAGGCTCCGGCGGTGCGCAGGCAGGCGGCGTTGATCGCGAGCAAGCCGGCCGCTCCGGTGAGCGCGTAGCGGCCTTGTTGAAGCAGCGCATGGGCATCACCGCTTTTCGCGAGCTGATTATCGGCTCCTGCAGAATCGTCTACCGGGTTGATAGCCGAGAGGTCGATGTGCTCGATGGCCGCCGAGAGTTGGCAGATTTGCTGCTTCAGCGGTTGATCGGGCTGCAGTGATGCGCCAGATGCAGACCAGTGCTAAGTCTCGTTCGCCTTCTCATGATCTCCACCGTGGAAAAAGTGCTGTTCCTCAAGTCGATCGACCTGTTCTCGCAAATACCCGGCGAAGACCTGGCACAAGTGGCGCTCATTTCCACCGAAGAGAACCGCGATCAAGGCGAAGAGATCTTCGCTGAAGGTGAATCAGGCGACGCGCTGTATTTGGTGATCGAAGGCAAAGTGCGCGTGCACCGGCAAGACCGGGTCATCGCCGAATTGGGCGAGCGCGAGTGCTTCGGCGAAGTCGCTATTCTCGATGCCGCGCCCCGCTCTGCCACTGTCACCAGCGTCACCGACACCAGCCTGCTCAAAATCTCGCGCGAAGACTTCCAAGAGATCATGGCTGAGAAACCAGAAATCGCGATGGGCATCATCAAAGTTCTCTCTCGCCGCCTGCGCGACGCCATTCGCTAAAAAAAGAAGGGGCGTGTTGAATTTTCGCTCCTAAAAGCGATAACTCCACACTCACTCGCGCGAGCAATACTTCAACGAAGCCTCGCAAGCGCCGTGACGTCGATGAGAGCACCGACGCACCAAAGAAACTGACGGCGGCACTTACCCCGCTCGTCTCCTTGAGAGCGTTTCCATTTCACGCCCCTTCCCCTCCGCGGCCGATAGTGGCTAGAAGCCAGCTGCTTTTCTGCCCGAAGGAGCCGCCTTGTCACCCGACTCATCGACCACCGCGCAACCGCATGCGCACCAGCCGTACATTCCCGCCAGCCAGTCGCCCGTCGAGCTAACCATCGGCGCGCTGGTGTTGGGCTCTGCGCTCGGCATCATCTTCGCCGCGTCGTCGGTGTACCTCGCGGTGAAAGTCGGCATGACGGTCTCGGCGTCGATTCCCATCGCCGTGCTCTCAATTGCCATCTTCCGCGCGCTCGGCAAGTCGAGCATCTTGAAGAACACCATCGTGCAGACCACGGGCTCTGCCGGCGAATCGCTGGCTTTCGGTGTCGCCGCGGCGCTGCCTGCCCTGCTCTTTCTCGGCTACGACATTGATCTCACCCATGCACTGCTCGTCGCCTCACTGGGCGGCATCTTGGGCGTACTGATGATGATTCCCCTGCGGCACGGCCTGATCGTCCAAGAGCATGGCAAGCTCGCGTACCCCGAAGGCACCGCCTGCGCCGACGTGCTCATCGCCGGAGAACAAGGCGGCACCAACGCCCGCACCGTGCTGATCGGCTTCTTGGTCGGCGGGCTCTACAAGCTCGGCTACTCAGGCCTCAAGCTGTGGCGCGAAACCGTCGAAATGACGCTCAGCGTGAAAGACGCGGTGACGCAGAAAGTCAGCGGCTACGTGGGCGGCTCCATCGCCACCGAAACCAGCCCCGAGCTGCTCGGCGTTGGCTACATCATCGGCCCGCGCGTGGCCGGCATTACCTTCGCGGGAGGCGTGCTCTCGTACCTGGTGCTCATTCCCGCCATCAAATTCTTCGCTTCAGGCCTTTCACTCGAGCAACTGCACCAACTGGGCGTCACCGGCGACGCGCTCGTTTCAGACATGAGCCCTGGCCAAGTGCGCAACGCCTTCGTGCTCTACATCGGCGCAGGCGCCGTGGCGACCGGCGGGTTAATCAGCCTGATTCGCTCGTTCCCCACCATTATCAATGCCTTCAAACGCGGCTTCCAAACCTTCTTGGACTCTCGCGCCGGCCGCGCGGTCAACCAATTGCGCACTGAAAAAGACTTGCCGATCACCGTGGTGATCTTCGGCTCGGTGGCCATGGTGCTGATGATGTGGCTTGCGCCGATGCTCCACCTGCACCCGCTCGCCGCCATTTTAATTCTGGTGTTCGGTTTCTTCTTCGTCACCGTCAGCGCACGCATCACCGGCGAAATCGGCTCTTCATCGAACCCCATTTCAGGCATGGTCGTCGCCACGCTGTTGATGGTCTGCTTGATCTTTCTCTTCATGGGGTGGACCAGCCCCAGCGATCGCTTCATGGCGCTGACCACCGCGGCGATCGTCGGCATCGCCGCTTCGAACGGCGGCACCACCGCGCAAGACTTAAAGACGGCCTATCTGGTGGGCGGCACACCCTACCGCCAACAAATCGCCCTCTTCGTCGGGGTGCTCACCAGCGCTTCTGTCATCGGCTTGGTGCTGGTGCTGCTCAACCAGGGCTACAGCGCGCGAATTCCTGAGAGCTACCCGGGCATTACTCCCGAGCACCCCACCGAAGAAACGGTTTCGTACCTCGAATTTTCTTACACACCCGACGCGGCAAAAGACGTAGCGCCCGACGCGCTCGCACGCGCCCTGTGGGATCAACGGCTCGAGCTGCGCGGCGAAACGATTCGCTCCTTTCACGAAACCCTGACCGCGGCCGAGCTCAAAGCCACCACGCTCAAGCTCGACGAAGGCGCTCCAGTGGCGTTGAACACCCTGGGCACCATCGGCGAACCCACCAAAGGCACGCTCAAAGTTGCACACGCGCGTGGACAAGAAGGCATTCCCAATGGGCGTTACCTGCTCGGCGCTGACGGCGCGGTGCAGTACGTCGACGACCCCGGCATTGGCGGCCGCATCAACGAATACCTGGGCAAAAAACTGACCCGCTTCGACGCACCGAAAGCGCGCCTCTTTTCGCTGATCATCGACGGCATTCTCACTCAAAAGTTACCGTGGACTTTGGTGCTGCTCGGCGTGTTCATCGCCCTGATGTTAGAACTGTGCGGCGTGGCGGCGTTGCCCTTCGCGGTGGGGGTGTACCTGCCAATTTCAACCAGCGCGCCCATTTTCGTGGGCGGCATGGTGCGGCACTTCATCGACCGCAAAAAGGGTGTCACCAGCGACGCCGAGAGCGAATTTTCACCGGGCACCTTGGTTTCGTCGGGGCTCATCGCTGGTGGCGCGATCGCCGGAGTGATCGTCGCGATGATGCAAATACCCGCCGATGGCCGCTACGCCAAGCTGATTGACTTGCCCCACCTGACCGAAGGCACCTTTATCGGCCAGGTGCTGAATGTGGTGGGTGAAGCTGAAGAAAACCCGCTCATGCCGGCGACGAAAACGCTCGAAGCAATGCCCAAACCCGCAGCCGCCCAAGCGGTCTCTACGGCAGAGTTCAAAAAAGAGCTCTACGCAGGGTTGTGGGGGTTGTTCGTCTTTCTCGCTTTGACCGGTTTTCTCTTCTACCAAGCGCTGAGAGGGAAACAGGGCGCCGGGCCACCTGCCAAGGCCGCCGCTTTGTAAGCTCAATGCTTACCAAGCATGGCCCAGCTGATCACCTCACCGCCCGAGTCAGACCTCGCCCCAGGCATGGCGGCAACGATAGAGTCAGCGCGCGCGGTGCTCAACCAGCTGCTCAAGGGCATCAAGCAAATTGGGCTCTACCGTCACGCCGAGCAAAAGTACGCCGAGTACCTCGAAAAGGCCTACCTCGCGCTGAGCGAGCACCTGCGTCAGCACGGCCGGCTCGAGCTGCGCATCGAGCAGACACATTTTTCGGTGGCGCGTACTCACGTGGGTGGCGACGAGGTGGCGCTGCCTTACAAGCTGTTCAAAGACGGCATTCGGCAAATCGTCTTTCAGCCCGGCTTCACGCTGGCTGAATTGGCGCGCTTCACCTTGATTGTGTTGTCAGACCCTGAGCACGGCGCCGACGCCATCAACGCCCAGCTGTGGCAAGAGCAACTGCCGCACCTCGAATACATCATGGTCGAAGGTTTTCACCTCGACGGGCATGACGAAGAAGCCGTGCAAGTCGAAGTCGACCAAGTGGTGACTTATTTGGAGCAGCGCCTGCGCGCCAATTCGCACGACTACCTGCGCTTCGCTCGCATCAACGAGCAAGACTTAGAAATGACGCTCGACGGTGTTGAACAAATGCGGGGCCTGGTGATCAAAGGCGCCCACGCCAGCGCCGAACTCAAAGCCCGTCTGCAGCAAGATCTCGCTGCAGATCAGTCGACCCGTCAGTTTCCCAAGCTGGTGAAAGCCGTTTTCCAGGTCATCGACACCTCGCTCGATGACTCGGAGCTTCTCGAAGACGTGCTCACGCATTTGCTCGACGCCATGCTGATGCAAGACGACTTCGCTACCGTGAACCAGGTGGTGAGCAAATTGCGCTCCGCGGTGGAACAGAGCCCCGGCGACGCCCGCTTGGAGCGCCTTTTCGAGGGCTTCATTCACCACATGGGTGAAGAGGCCCGCTTGTCGCGACTCGCCGCCAACTTGAAGCGGCTGCGCCCGCGCAATGCGATTGATCTGGCGCGCTACGTTTCGGTGCTGTCGCACTACGCCACGCCCGCGCTGTTGGGCGTGTTGGAGCAAGTGGAGCTGGCCGACAACCGCATTTGGCTGTGCGAGCTGTTGATTCCCTTTGCCAAAGCGTCTCCGCTGCCATTCGTCGAGCGCCTGCAAGCCGAGCGACCGCAAACCGTGCGCGACATGCTCTACATTTTGGACCGTTCGGCCCACCCCGATCGCGTGCGCTTCTTTGCCACGGTGTTCAATTCGAAGAACCTGGCCCTCAAACTCGATGTGTTGGGCATGATCGGCAAGAACCGCTCGAGCGAAGCGCGCAAAATCTTGGTGATCTGCCTCGACGACCCGCACGCGCCCATGCGCTCAGCGGCCGCGCGCGCCCTCGTCGACTCAGACCGGGTGGCGGCCTTTAACGAGCTGCTCTCGCGAATCAAACGCGATGAATTTCAAACCAAGGGCTTCGAAGAGCGTCAGGCTTTCTTTCAAGCCGTGGGTTCGACTGGCATGCCCGGCGCGTTAGACTTTTTCGCGTCGCTCGCCAACGCCAAGCCCGGCCTGTTTGCTTTCAACAAGCAGCGGGTGAACGAAGACAAAGTGCTCGCAGTGTACGGTTTGGCGAGCATGGGCAATGCCGCGGCACTCGAAGTGTTGCACCAAATGCAGGCCGACCCCCACGTCACCGCTGAAGTGGCGTCGGCGATTCGCGCTTCGCTCGGCCGTTTCAAACACCTGCAGCAACCTCAGGGGCCCGGCCATGGCTGACCCTTTCACCTTAAAAAAACCCGGCGCTGACGAAGACCTCGACGCGCTGGGCCGCGCGCACAGCGAGAAGCTGCAAGGGTTGGCACGTTCGCTGCTCTCGGGTCTTTACATGCTGGTGCGGTCGGTGAAGATGTACGCGCCTGACAACGCTGTCTTTGATCGGCCGCTGATGCAGCTGCAAGACGTGCTCAACGCCATTGTCGCCCGCGACGGGCGCGCCGAGCTGTTGGCGGTGAAAGACTCGTTTTATTTGAACGAGATGTTGATCAAGACCGACCTGGCGATGCTCGAGAACATGCGCTGGTTGGTGAGCGAGCTGCGCACGCGTGACGTGGGCGGCTTTTCACTTGCCAAACCAATCAACACTGAAGAATTGAAGCGTTTCATCGCTCTGTTCGGCAAAGACGCCGCGGGCCCGGTGGCCGAAGCGGGCGACGCGCACCACCGGCTGCTCACCTTGAGCCTGGTGAAGTGGTCGAAGCTGCGCGAACGGTTAGAAGCAGAACCTGTGCGCGATCAGCACATTGATCGAAAGAAGTACGCGCT
The DNA here is from genome assembly GCA_019694575.1 of Myxococcaceae bacterium. GTDB lineage: Bacteria > Myxococcota > Myxococcia > Myxococcales > Myxococcaceae > JAIBBR01. Next base: position 1,335 of record JAIBBR010000100.1, on the reverse strand, counting down.
CACTGTCTACGGCCGCGCGGTGTTCTTCGTGCGACGGTACATGGCCAGTCTGATCGAAGGAGAACGCCCGCTGAACACCGCGCGCGCACTGCCCATCATTCAAGACTTCGTCGACATTTCGTACCAGCAACGCACCCACTTCTTGGGCCTCACCACCATTCACTCCGAGACAGAATACCTGGCCTACCACCAGGTCAACGTCTGCATGATGGCGATCGTCTTTGGTAGCGAGCTGGGGCTCACCAAACAGCAGCTGCGCGACTTGGGTTACATCGCGCTGTTCTACGAAGCGGGCATGGGCGCTTTGGCGAGCACGTACTTGACGAAACGTGGCGCCCTGACGCCGCAAGAGCGCGACATGGTGCAGCGGTCTCCCCTGCTCGCGGTGCGCAACATTTTGCGCGAGCGCACGGTGAACCGTTCAACGCTGCTGCGGTTGGTGACGACGTTCGAGCACAAGACCGACTACGGCACCGCGGTACGCGACGAGTACGGCAACGTGCAACGGGTAATTCAGAAAGCTGATCTCGGGCTGTACGCGAAGATCATCAGCATTTGCGACACGTTCGACGCGCTGACGTCGAAGCGCCCGTTTCGCGACGCATACGGCCCCGATGTGGCGCTGCTTTTGATGTGGACCGAGCTGCAGGCCAAGTTCGACCCCGAGCTGCTCAAGGTTTTCATGAAGGTGATGGAAATCGCTCCGGTCAAGGTGCTGCCGCGCCATCAGCAAACAATGACGCTGAGCGGCGTGTGACAGTTCTGCAGACCGCCTGAAAATTCAACCCGTTGAGGCCGCTTTTACGCCCATGAGTCGACGGGCAAAAGTTGACGTCTGGCTAAGGCCCGGTGGCACTGAAGTTCGCGCGGCGGTACCCTTGCGGCCGTCACCCCAAAGGAGGAACCATGACCACCGCAAGGCACGCCGCTCATCGGGTTGGACATGTGAGCCTTCATCACGACCCTGCCATGGCCGCGATGGCGCTCGCCCACGCTGAAAAAGAACGGCAGCAACAGCGCGAGAAGCGCTTCGTTCGACATGCCTACTACTCCGCCGTCGGCCGCGTGTTGCTCGCCACGCTGTTTCTGGTAGGGGCGGTCGCCAAGATTGTGCTGTTCCCCGAGACACGCCGCGCGATGGACCTGCTCGGCCTCGCCAGCCCCACACTGCTGCTCAGCGTAGCGGTGACCATCGAGTTCGTCGCTGGCAGCCTGCTGGCGCTCGGGCTATGGGTACGGCGCAGCGCAGGCTTTCTCATCGCTTATGTCGTAGCGATCACAGTGCTGATGCACGGTGACATGAGCACCGCGGCAAACCGTGCCGCGGCGATCACC
>JAIBBR010000005.1 GCA_019694575.1 Myxococcaceae bacterium | reverse complement strand
CGGAGGTCAAGAGGACTTCGCGCGCAAAGCGCGGAATTCCTCAATCGCTACGGCACAGCCCGGTCCTTCTCGCCCGACGCCTCAACATCACCGCCTTTTTTCGGGGCCGGTGACCGATACGGGTTAGGTCGCGCGCCTCGCCATCCGGGCGCCTCGGCGCAGATCTCGGACCGTTTATTTTGCGGCGGGCCCTTACGCAGGAGCCGCCACCACCGCTCCGGCCCGCAGCTGCGGTGCGGCCGAGAGAAACGTGAACTCGGGGTGTTTGTCTTCGGCGTGTTGCAGGGCCCAGTCGTCGCGAAAGAGCACCAGCGGCAACCCGTCGCGGTCTTGCACGGTTTGACGGTTGCCTTCCCAGTCGAAAGTCTTGGCATCGAATTGAGGGCCCACCACCCACCGGGCGTGCGTGTACGGCAGGCGGTCGAGCAGAATCTGCGCGCCATACTCGTGCTCGATGCGGTACTGCAGCACTTCGAATTGCAGCGCGCCCACCACGCCCACAATCGGGTCTTTCATGCCCATTTGTGGCTGCTGAAAAATTTGAATCGTGCCTTCTTCAGAGAGCTGCTCGAGACCTTTTTCCATCTGCTTGCGGCGCAGGGGGTCTTTGGCGCGCACCACTGCGAAATGTTCAGGCGAAAAGCGAGGCACGCCTTCGAAGTCGAGCGGGCCGCCCTTGGCGAGCGAGTCTCCGATGCGGTACTGGCCTGGGTCGAAGAGCCCAATCACGTCGCCCGGCCAGGCGTCTTCAATCGCGGTGCGTTCGGCGGCCATGAATTGGCTGGGCTTGGCGAGGCGCACGTCTTTGCCCAAGCGTGAATGAAACGCGCTCATGCCCTTTTCGTACTTGCCTGAAACCACCCGCAAAAAGGCAATGCGGTCGCGGTGCGAGGGGTCCATGTTGGCTTGAATTTTGAAAACGAAGCCCGAAAATGCTTCACGGGTGGGCTCGACGAAACCAGTCACCGCTTTGCGGCCGGCGGGCAGTGGCGCGAGCTCGAGAAAGGCGTCGAGAAACGGGCGCACGCCGAAGTTGGTCATCGCGCTGCCGAAGAACATGGGCGAGAGCTGACCGCTGTCGACTTTCGAACGGTCGAACGCGTCGCCTCCGATGTCGAGCAAGTCGATGTCTTCTTGTAGCTTGGCGCGCTCGGCGTCAGTGAGCACGCTGGCCATTTCTGGTGCGTCGAGCGGCACCACCCGTTCAGCCACTTCGCTCTCACCGTGCGATTCGTCTGAAGTGAAGACGTGTACGTTTTTGCTGTTGCGATCATACACGCCGCGAAATTCAGGGCCGCTGCCGATAGGCCAGTTCATCGGGTACGCGCGAATGCCAAGCACCTGCTCGAGCTCGTCCATCAATTCGAGCGGCGACCGGCCGTAGCGGTCGAGCTTGTTGACGAAAGTGAAAATGGGAATGCCGCGCATTCGACACACTTTGAAAAGTTTCTTGGTCTGCGGCTCGACGCCCTTGGCTGCGTCAATGAGCATGACCGCCGCGTCGGCAGCGGCGAGCGTGCGGTACGTGTCTTCAGAGAAGTCTTGGTGGCCCGGAGTGTCGAGCAGGTTCACCGCGTGCCCCCGATAGGGAAATTGCAGCACCGACGAGGTGACTGAAATGCCGCGCTCTTTTTCCAGCTCCATCCAGTCGGAAGTGGCGTGGCGCCGCGCGCGCTTGGCTTTGACGCTGCCGGCCAAGTGAATGGCCCCGCCGTACAGCAGCAGCTTCTCGGTGAGCGTGGTCTTGCCTGCGTCAGGGTGAGAAATAATGGCGAACGTGCGCCGCCGGGCAATTTCGCGTTCTAGCTCTGTGCTCATAGCGCCCGGGCGCTTACCAGAAGGTCGCCGCCGGCAACAGGTTGCCTGGTGTTGACACCTACCGCAGCTCCGACATGCGCCGCTTCATCGCCGGCGAAAGCGTACGCGATGCCAAGTCAGCTTTTCGCTGCACGAAGGCCTTGGCAATCATCTCGGCGCGCACGTCAGCGGGGTAATAGTCAGACGGCTTCGCCGCTTCGAACTTGGCGTGCGCCTTCAAAAACGCACCAATCGCTTGGGGGTCGGCCTTCAAATCAGCCAGCACCCGCCCGGCGAAACGGTCGGCTTTCGCTTCTTCTTCACGAAAGAGTGTGTCGAGCTGCTTCTGGGTCATCGGCCCCAAGTCGCCTTCAGGCCAGTACCAAGGCTGGTGACCAATTTCGTGGCCCAAAATCGCCATCATTAAATCGTCGTTGTCTTGGTGGTGCTCGAGCAGCTCCACGCCAAAGGCGATTTGCCCGTCACGTGAGATGCAGGCGTTATTGCCCTCGCACAGCGCAATCGACAGCTCCTGGCCCAAGTGCCCCGCCAGCTCGGCGATTTGGTCTTTCGCGTGCTCGAGCTTTTTCAGGCCCTTGCCCACCTTCGGGTGCCGCCTCGGGTCAATTAACTTCGGCGGCCGCTTGCCGAACAACAACACGTTGAGCGGGTGTGGCTCGGTGCGAACCGGTGTCGCAGTCTGGCGAAGACCGACATTCGTCGAAAGTGTAGAGGAGCTGACTTTCACTGAAGGGCGACAAGTGTAACCGGGCTCTTAAAAAAATGCCGAATCGGGCCGTCTCAACCAGACTTTGCGAAGAGCCCACGTTAAAGCGATACACCCCAACCCCCGGGTATGCTTGGAGTAACCGTCATGTCTCGACTTCTTCTGCTTCTCTTGCTGGTGAGCACCACGCTGTATGCCTGTCTCGATGACGTCGGAGGCGATTTGCCCGATGCCGGGCCAGGCGCGGGCGGAGGCATCGCCACGGGCGGAGGGAGCGGCGGTGGGAACGGTACCGGTGGAGGCATGACCGCGAGCGGCGGGGGCACCGCGACGGGTGGTGGCACTTCGACAGGAGGCGGAGCGCCGACGGGCGGAGCTACGGGCACCGGCGGTGGTACCAACACCGGCGGCGGCACCGCGGCGGGCGGAGGAACCAGTGCCGGCGGAGGCACGGCGAACGGTGGAGGAACTGCAACAGGTGGCAGCACCCAAACTGGCGGAGGCGCTGCAACAGGCGGTGGCAGCGCAACCGGTGGAGGCGCTGCAACAGGCGGTGGCAGCGCAACCGGTGGAGGCTCTTCAGCAGGCGGTGGCAGCGCAACCGGTGGAGGAAACAGCACCGGAGGCGGTACCGCCACCGGGGGTGGCATGTCGATGGGTGGAGGTACAGGCACCGGCGGCCAAGCGATGCCCACCTGCAGCGACGGCATCAAGAACGGCAACGAGACCGACAAAGACTGTGGCGCGAATTGCCCGAAGTGCGCGAACGGCAAAATGTGCAGCGGCGCGAGCGATTGCACATCGAACATCTGCGACCAAGACGTGTGCGAAGCACCTTGCGTGCCTCCCTCGGCGCAGGTGTCGGGCAATTGGGGCGCAGCTGTTGATGCTTCGGGCTACCCGGTGAGTGGCATTTCGGCCAACGGCAACACCTTGCTGTTTTTCGCCAGCATCACCGATGCGCAAGGCGGCAACTACCTGCAAAGCACCGGCACCAACACCGTCATCGGCGTCACCTTTTCAGGGTTGATTGGCGCCGCCGTCAGCCTTCCCGGGCAGCTCGTGTTGGGGGCTTCGGCGTCAGGCAACACCATCACCTTTTACGGTGGCCACGACGACGGCCAGGGTGGCTTGGTCACTGACAACTTGGGCTCCATTACCGTGAGTGGCGCAACGGTGTCTGGCGGCTACGGTCTTGGCATCGGCGCTCCGCTGCGCACACTGTCGGGCGCACAAGCCGATGGCACCACGCTGGTTTTGTGGAGCCTTTCGAACGACGCACAAGGCGGCTACAACCGAGACGTGGTCGGCAGCATCGTCTTCGCGCCCTACTGCGTGCAGTAGCCGTGGCTGGCTGACCGCGGCCAGCATTCTGCCCTCGAGCGAGAACAAGCCTTTAGACGCTGGCACAACGGTCGCAATAGCTCCTTCGCGGGAACACAACCCGCCAAAGGAAAAACCGCCATGAAGAAGACCCTGCTTGCTGCTGCGATGTGGGCGTTGTTCGCCCCCGGCTGTACTGAAAAACAAACCCCTGAAAGCAAAGCGCCCATCGCCGTGGCCAAGCCAGCGGTGCTGCCGGTGCTCGATGTTTCAGCCACTGACGCGAAAGAAACCACCGCGCTGGAAAAACCCGCCCCGGCGCCGACTGACGCGCTCTCGCTGGCCCACGACACCCCCGCGGTAGACCACCTGGCTCGCGCCGAGCAACTGAAGACCGACGGAGACCTCGCCGGGGCGCTCACTGAAGCCCGCCGCGCGCTGTACCAAAACGAGCACGATGCCGAAACGCTCCAGCTCGTCGCCGAGCTCGCCATGACGCAGAAGCGATTCACCTTGGCCGCGGTGGCGCAGGGCCGGCTGTGTGACGACGTGATGGACGACGCGGTGCCGTGCCTGCGCGAAGCCCGGGCATGGTTGAAAGCGCGCGACTACCAAGCCGCCTTGGGTGCCGCGCAGTCAGCGCTGGTGCGTGACGACGGCAACCCCGAGAACCACCAAGCCGCGGGGCTGGCGCAGCTTTCGCTCGGTGACTTGACCGCCGCCATCACCGCTTTTGAGCGCGCGGTAGAGCTGAAGCCTGACCACGGCTACGCGCTCAACAACTTGGGCCTTGCCTACTTGCGCGCCAACCAGAACGAGCAAGCGGTGGGCGTGCTGGAGCAAGCGGCCAAGCTGTTGCCCCACGTGGCGTTCGTGCACAACAACTTGGGCGTGGCCTATGAGCGCACCGGCCAAGCGCAAGAAGCGAAAGACGAATACTTCATCGCCACCAGCCTTTCGCCGAAATACGTGAAGGCGCGCGTCAATGCTTCGCGCGTGGCCAAAGTGAAGGTGGAAACCGAAGACGAGATGAACTCATTGAGCGACGTACCGCACGCCCTGCCCACCCCCGAGCCGATGCCCTAAAAACCCCCCCTTCACCTGACATTCCTTTCGCGGCGGCCCTCCCTTTTCGAAGGCCGCCGCGATTCGTTCATTCGGCTTTTTTAAAGGTAAGGTGGGTGACGCAACGCCATGACTCCCCGCGGCCAAGCAATGCGCAAATGGTTCTTCAGGCTGGTGTGGACCGCCGTGGTCGGTCTCGTGCTGCTGACGGGCATGGGCGCGGGCACGTACGCCTATCTCTCGCGCGATTTGCCCTCGGTAGAAGACTTGAAAAAATACCGGCCGCCGCAAGTGACCAAGGTCTATTGCAAAGGCGGCGTGCTCTGCGCCGAGTACTACAAAGAGCGCCGTACCTGGGTCGACGTCACCACGCTGCCTGCGCATGTGAAGAACGCGTTTCTCGCCGCTGAAGACGCCGACTTCTACCAACACGAGGGCCTCGACTTTTTGGGCATCTTGCGCGCGGCGGTGAAGAACTTGATACCCGGTTCGCAAAAGTCGGGCGCTTCAACCATTTCGCAGCAAGCCTGCCGCGGCCTGCTGCTCACCCGCGAGCGCTCGTTCGCCCGCAAAGTACGGGAGTGGATTTTGACGCCCCGCATGGAAAAGGCGCTCACCAAAGACGAAATTCTCAACCTCTATGTCAATACGATTTTTTTCGGGCACCAGCGCTACGGCATCGAAGAAGCGGCGCTCTATTACTTCGGCAAGCCCGCCAAGCAGCTCACCTTGGGCGAGGCGGCGGTGCTGGCGGGCACTCCGCAGTTGCCGCATGTCATCAACCCAGTGAGCAACATCGTGCGCGCGAAAAAACGGCAGCGCTATGTGCTGACGCAGCTCGGGCGCAACCACTTCGTGCCGCAAGCGCAAGTCGATGCCGAAATGGAAAAGCCGATTGTGCTCGGGCCGCGCCCACCTCCACCAATGGGCGGCTATTACGTCGAAGACATTCGTAAGCAGCTGCTCGCCCGTTACGGCGAAAAGAGCGTGATGGAGGGCGGCCTGCGCGTGGAAATCGCGATGGACGTGAAGCTACAACCTTTCGCCGAAGAAGCGGTGCGTTCAGGGCTCGAAGCGATTGATCGCCGCCAGGGTTACCGCGGCGCGGTGGGCGAAATCGACCTCAACCGTTACCAAACGCTCAAACCGCTGCTGCAAAAACGCGTCGCCGAAGCGGGCAAGCGCCGGCCCGACGACGTGCTGGTGGCTGACTTGAGCCCGCTGAAGCTGACGCAGCCGCCCGTACCCGAAACTGACGCCGACCCCGACGCCGTCGCCGACACCGACGAGCCGGTCGAGTCTGCTGACGAAGCGCTCGCTCGCGCCATGCCGGTGCGCGCGCTCAGTGAAGGCGTCGACACCGTCGGCGTGGTGCTGAGCCTCGATGAAAAGAAGAACACTGCGCTGCTCGACCTGGTGACGCAGCAAGCACAGCTTGATTTGAAGGAGCACACCTGGGCGCGGCCCCGTGATGCGGCGGGCAAGCTCGGCGCGGTGCCGGCGACCATCGACGCGTTGGTGAAGCCGGGCCAACTGGTGCGCGTACGTTTGGGCAAAGCACTGCCTGCCAGCCGGGTGCTAGAAGCGAAGCTTTCGCAAGTGCCCGCTGTACAAGGCGGCTTGGTGGTCATCGACCCGACGGACCGCTCGGTGGTGGCGATGGTGGGCGGTTATGACTTCGCCCTCTCAGCTTTCAACCGCGCCACGCAAGCGAAACGGCAGCCCGGCTCTTCTTTCAAACCCTTTCTCTATGGTGCCGCGGTGGCTGACGGCCGCTACACCACGCTGTCTATCGTCAATGACGCGCCCGAAGAAATTCGCGACCCCACCACCGGCAAGAAGTGGACTCCGCAGAACTTCGAGCGCGGCGGTTTCGATGGGCCAATGACGCTGCGGCAAGCGTTGACCCGCTCGAAGAATACCGTCTCGGTGCGCTTGATTCAGAGTTTGACACCGGCCACCGTCATCGAGTTCGCGCACAAAGCCGGCATTCGCGCCGAGCTGCCCGACAGCCCCACACTGGCATTGGGCACGGGCGAAGTGACGCTGCTCGAAGAAGCGAACGCGTATTCTACCGTGCAGTCGCTCGGCCGCTACGCCGAGCCGTTGATGCTGGTGAAAGTGGCCGACCAAAGCGGAGCCATTCTCGAAGAGCACCACGCTTCATTCGAAGACGTGCTGCCCGCGCCGGTGATGTACTTAACGACGTCGATGATGCGCAGCGTGGTTGAAGAAGGCACCGCCACCGCGGTGAGAGAATTGAATCGCCCCGCCGCGGGCAAAACCGGCACCACGCAAGAGCACCGCGATGCGTGGTTCTCGGGTTACACGGTCGATTACGTGGCCACCGCATGGGTCGGCTTTGATGAGCCCAAGCCGCTCGGCCCCGGTGAGACGGGCGGTAAAGCAGCCCTGCCAGTGTGGCTCGAATTCATGCGCCATGCGCACGAGGGTTTGCCGGTGCGAGACTTCGAGGTGCCTGCGGGCATTTCGCTGGTGCGCATTGACCCCGTGACAGGGTTGCTCGCGGGCAAGGCAGTTCCCGGGAGGTTGGAGCCCTTTTTAGACGGCACTGCGCCTCGCACCGAAACGTCAGCGCCCGGGCAGGTAGACCCCAACGACTTCTTGCTTCACGACGGCAAACGGGGTGGCTGAACACCATGACTTGCGCCGCGGTGGTGACGTCGCTCGCTGTGACGGTGCTCAGTGCGGCGCCACCCGCCAGCGCTCCGGCATTGGAGCAGCTCGCGAAGAAAGTGGCCGAGCACACCGCGCTCGCCCAACCTGAAGCACCCGTTGGCGTCTATGTCGAAGCGCCCACGCCGGGGCTGCAGCAGGCTTTCGCCACGGCCTTCGCCTCGGCATTGACGTCGCGCCAGCTCGCCGGAGTGACTGTCGTGGCCCCCGAAACAACGCAAGCCGAAGCCCTGGCACGCACCCGCGACTTGCGCACACTCGCCGAGGTGGTTTTGTCGTTGTCGGGCACCACGCTCACCGCGCAGACCAGCCTCGTCTCGACGTGGGTCAACTTCTGGTCGGGAAACGCCGCGGCCAGTGTGTCGGCCCAAACGTTCACCGCGCAAGTCGACGCTGACTTGGCGGTGCGGGCGTTGGCTGCAGTGCCTGCCACCGGGCAAACAGCGCTGGCGTTCGACCCTGGAATACTGACCCGGCTACCCCAGCCTCCCGTCGCGCTCGCGGCGTACGACGTTGATGGCGACAAACGCGCCGAAGTGGCAGTGCTAATGGAAGACGCGCTGTGGTTGCTCGCGCCCGACGGCAAGGTGCTCGCCACGTACGATTTGCGCGTTCTGCCCCGCGCGGTCTCTGTTTCACGCGAACCATTTGGGGTGGTGGCCTTCATTTCCAACCCGGTGCGGGTGGTGTTTCTCTCGGGAAAATACGCCGAAGGTCAGTGCCTCGCGTTCGCCGGCAAAGAGCTGAAAGTCACCTCGCCGGTAAGTCAGGTTTCAGTCGACGGTTTTTTCGTGGGGTTGAAGCCAGGTGTGAATTCGCTCGCGGCTGACGTGTACTTCGGCAAGCCGGCATCAGCTCCCATCGCTCCCCTCACCGCCACGTCGTCTCGCGGGCCAGTCACGCTCTTCGTCTATGCCGACGGCACGGGCCAAGTGGTGCGCGGCGTCGGTTCTCTCGCGCATTTTCGCGGCATCGGCAGTGGCAGCACGTTGCTCGACGTCGACGGAGACGGGCAGGCAGAAGTGCTCGCGTCATCAGCGCGGCATTTTCCCGCCGACGATGAGCTAAAGCTTTTTTCTGCACGCACCGCAGAGAGCGTGGGAGCCAAGCGCGGTGATTTGTGGAACAGCGCTCCGCTTTGGCAAGGCGCGGCGACGAAAGGGCGGGTGCTCACCGCGGCGGCCGGAGATTTAGACGGCGACGGCAAAGAAGAAGCGCTGCTCGGCGTTTGGCTCGACGACGGCACTGGCGAGCTTCAGTTCTTGAAAAAGGCCGACCGATGAAAGCGCGGCGCGGGTGGGGGCTCTGCTGTCTTCTTTTCGCCACTTCGACGTGGGCAGGTCTGCGCGCGTCTTATGGAGGAAAATTGCGGGTGGGGGCCGCGGTTTCTACCGAGAAAGCGCCGTGGCTGTTAGATACGCCGGCAGAGGCGACCTTGGCGTCACTGCGCGCCCAGTCGCTGTGCCGGCTCGAAACTGACGGCCGCTGGGTGCCTGTTCTCGCCGAGTCGATGACGCGCACGCCCCACCGCACGCTGCGCATCGTTCTGCGTTCACCGCTCAATGCTGACGACGTGATTGCCGCGTGGAAGCGGTTGTGGGCCAGCGCTTCTCCCTATCGCGTGTTGCTGTCGCCTTTCACTTCGGCTGGCGCTGACTGGACAAAGTGGAAAATCGACGCCACGACGTTGGAGTTGCCGCTGGGCACCGTTGCCGCAGACGTGGAAGCAGGGCTGTGCCACCCCGCCCTCGCAGTGACTGATGCCGAAGGCCGGGGCATCAGCGCATGGAGCATGGCTGCTGACGCATTCACCGGCAACGCCCGCTTTCCCGAAGGGCAACCCTTTCTCGCCCATGTGGAGCTGAAGAACACCGACGCGCGAGGCGGCGAGCGTTTACTCGAGCAGAAAAAGATTCAGCTACTGCTGGGAGGTGCCTCCAAAATTTCCACACAGGCGCCGCTGCCTTACGCGACGTACCTGCTCTTCAACCGGGCCAAAGCGGGAGACGCTTTTCGCCAGGCCGTTGACGCGTCGGCCGACCGCGCACAACTCGCCGCGATTTTCGCGCAAGCGCCTGCCGCGCCACTCAATTCGTTGTTGCCACGCATGCCTGCTGCGCCAGACACCCCTGTCGCCAAGCCTGCACCGCTGACACCTGCGAAACCACTCGCCCTGCTCTACGACGCTTCTCGAGATGACCAACGGGCCGCTGCTGAACGGCTGCAAGTAAAATTGAAGCCGTTGGGCTACGCGCTTTCACTCAAAGGCCTGCGCCGCGCCGAGCTGCTCACGGCATGGAGCCGCCGCGAATACGACGTGATGCTGTTCTCGGTGCTCGTCCCGCCGACTTCTGCTTCGGCGCTCAGCCTGGTGTGGGAAGTGGCGGGTGTCGCGCTACCGCCCACCTCTGAAGCATTGGCCGAGCTGGAACGAAAAGGAAAAACCGAGCTGCCGTTGATTCCGCTCTTCACTCAAGGCCTGCCCGTCGCTGCGGCGCCCGAATTGTTGGGCTTGGGCTTCGACGGCTTCGGGCGGTTGCGGCTGGAAAATCTTTTTTTCTCAGCGGAGCCTTTATGAGGCTGCGCACCACGCTGGTGCTGGCGTTTTGGGTGCTGGCACTGCTGCAAGTGGCGGCGGTGACTCCGATTGCGTTGGCGAATGTGAGCGCGCTGTTGGTCAGCCAGCAGCACGCACGCATCGAGCAGGTGATGGGCAGCGTCGACACCACGCTGAAGAAGCTCGAGCAAGACACGCTCCGCGCGATGGACGAGCTGGCCACTTCGCGCGCGTTAGAAGACGTGGTGCGCGAGACGACCCAGCTACCTGCACAGCCGGCAGTCGCCACCGCCGCGGGAGCGTTGATGGTGCCACGGGGGTTAGAAGTGCTTTCGCTCTTCGACGTCGAGGGCGAGACGCTTTCATGTGGGCATCTGCCAGCAAAATTAGGTGAGAAAGATGAAGCGCTGTTTGCAGTCATTCAGCAGCCTGCTAGCGACGTGGTGCCGGTGGCGGTCGAATTGCGTTCTGGAGGCGAGCTGAAGACGGCGCCGGCCTGGGTCACGGCGCGCGCCGTCGACTACGGAGACCACCGCGTATGGGCGGTGGGAGGCGTGCTGTTGAATGAGACACGTGCGCAAGACTTGGCCAAGCTCACCGGCGCGCAGGTGACCTTGCTGATGAACGATGTGCAGGTGGCTGAAGCGGGCAGCGCGGAGCCTCCGCTGATTTCGCGCACCATCGCTTTCGGAAAAGTGGCACGGGCGCGTTTTGCTTTTTCTCAGGCCGACTTGATTGCGACACAAGCGCAGTTGCTACGGGCCTTCGTGTTGCTCGCGGCGCTCGGCGTGGCGGTGGCGCTCGTCATCGGCCCTTGGGTGAGCCGGCGCGTCACCCGCCCGGTAGAGGCGCTCACCGAGGCGGCGGCGCGCATCGCCCAGGGCGAGCTCGACGTGCAGGTGCCTTTGAGCGGCAGTGGCGAAGTGCGTGCGCTCATCGACACTTTCAATCGCATGACGCATGACTTGAAGGCGACGACTGAGCAGTTGGTGGCGAGTGAACGCATCGCCGCGTGGCAAGAAGTGGCCCGCCGGCTGGCGCATGAAATCAAAAACCCGCTCACGCCGATTCAAATGTCGCTCGAGACGATGCTTGCGTTGCGCGAGAAAGACTCGACCAAGTTCAACCAGCTCTTCAAAGAGAGCGCCGGTGCGGTGCTTGAAGAGGTCGCGCGGTTGAAACGCATCGTCGACGAGTTCAGCCGTTTTGCACGACTGCCCAAGCCGCAACTCGAGACGTTGAACCTCACCGAGCTGTGCGGCCAAGTCATGGGCTTGTACAGCTCGAACGGGGGGCGCGTGCGTTACGTGGCAGAGATGGCGCCGGGTATCACCGTGCGCGGAGATAGAGATCAACTCACCCAAGTCATCATCAACCTGGTGAAAAACGCCGAAGAAGCGATGGGCGAAAAAGGCGGCCAGGTGACATTGCGGCTCACCCAAGAAGCCGGCCATGCCCACATCGACGTTGAAGACCAAGGGCCAGGTATCGCCGAGAGCGACCGCGAACGCATTTTCGAGCCGTACTTCACCACCAAATCGGGAGGCACTGGTTTGGGCCTCGCCATCGCCTCACGCATCGTCACCGAGCATGGCGGTTCGCTCACTGCAGGCGGCGAATTGGGAAGGGGTGCGGTCTTCACACTCACCCTGCCCCACTCATGAAGCGTTGCGCGAGCGCGTCGCCGCTATTGATTCAAAAGTATCCACGACGTGTTGAGCGAGCAGTTCGCGTTCCTCGGCGTTGGCTTGCGGCAGACCCGCGAGCACCACATCATTCACGCCTTTTCCATCAGCCGAACCAAACAGTTCGTGGCGCGAACAACGATTTCGAATCGCTCCATATCGGTCATTCGATATCCATCAGGGGCAGCTGCTGTGCCCACCGCTCGAGTACGGCTTCTGCCTGTTCACGCCCTCTCGCACCGCCGTTCGCTAGCAGATCTAAATACCTCTCAAATTTTCGTGGCATTGCTGTCAGGCGCGTAACGGCGCGACTTTCCTCCCGAAAGCGCGGTCAACGCGTCAACCAACCGCTCGGCGTCGCGGCGACTCTTCGAGGTCCAAACGAAATCAGCGGCGCCATTCGAATGCTTCACCCGCGCCACGTACCACTCGCCTGATTTCTCGAGCGTGACGCTCTTCACTTCATCGAGCCGGGCGGTGGTGTTGCCAATCGCGCTGTGGCACACGTACTTCACCAACAGTACTTTCTTCTGAAACGACGCATCGGCCACGCAGCCCGGCGAGGTATTCGCGGCAATCAACGCCAACACTTCTTGGCGCGGGTTGTCGATGCGTTCAGGCCGTGCGGCGTACTTGAGCGGAGTCGACGTAAAGCACCCGCTGACCAGCACCATATTGACCGCCAACCAGAACCTGCGCGAGTCGCTCATGCTTTCGAGACGCCGCGCCAGAAAATCGGTTGCAGAAATGCGACTACATCATCGCCGCCGGGTCGACATCGATGACGCAACGAATGCTGTTCGGCAGCTCTTCGAGCATGGCCTCAGCCGCGCTCAACGGCCCATCTAACACCTGGTGCGTCGGCCCCTTCACCGCAATCTGCCAGCGTGTCTTGCCCTTGATGCGAGCAATGGGCGCCGGCGCTGGCCCCAACAACCGCACACCTTCTCGTGACGGCGGCAATGCCTTCGCCATCTGGTCGGCAATCGCCTTCGCCCAGCGCTGCGTGAGGTCGGCCGATTCACCCTCAATGCGCACCACCGCCAAGCGCGAAAACGGAGGCCACGCCAACGCCTTGCGCCGCGCGGCCTCGGCCTCGGCAAAACCTTCAAAATCTTGCGCCAACATGCGGGCAATCGGCTCGGCTTCGGCGTTGTAGCTCTGCACCAGCACCCGCCCCGCTTCAGCCCCACGCCCGGCCCGGCCTGCCACCTGGGTGAGCAAATGAAACGTACGCTCTGACGCCCTAAAATCAGGCAGCGACAACGAAGTGTCAGCGAGCGTCACGCACACCAGCGTCACTCCGGGAAAATCATGCCCCTTGGCCACCATTTGGGTGCCCACCAGCACGTCGATTTCACGCCGCGCAAAAGCCGCCAGCAATTCAGTTAGCCGCTCTGCCGAGCCCGCGGCGTCACGGTCTAACCTGGCTACCCGCGCCGTGGGAAAAGCCGCCAACACTTCGGCCTCGACGCGCTGAGTGCCCACACCCAACTTGAGCAGCGGCCCTGAACAGGCCGGGCAACCACCCGGCTCGGGCTGGGCGAAATTGCAGTAATGGCACATCAACCGCCGCGACGAGAGGTGCTCGGTGAGACACACGTCGCAATGGGGGCACTTCAAACTTTCGCCGCACACTTCGCACAGTAAGTACGTGCTGTGCCCACGCCGGTTGAGAAACAAAATCACCTGCTGGCCACGACGCAGCACCTCCACCATCGCCGAGAGCGCGGTGGGCGACAGCACGGGCGGCTCGACGCTGCGCGATTCGGGAGTTCGCGGACGCTCTACCCGCAAATCAACCAACGCCAACTCAGGCATCGGCCGGTCATCGACCCGTTTCGTCAAACGCAGCGTCTGGTAGCGGCCGCGGCGCACGTTCTCAATCGTCTCTAACGACGGCGTGGCCGAGCCGAGCAACACCATCGCGTTCGCCTGCTTGGCACGCACCACCGCCAAGTCACGCGCTTGGTACCGCAGCTTCTCTTCTTGCTTGAAAGACGGGTCATGCTCTTCGTCGACCACCACCACACCCAAATTCGGCACCGGCGCAAACACCGCCGAGCGCACGCCCACCGCGATGCGCACTTCTTCACGGCGCAATTGCTGCCAGTAACGAAGTCGCTCTTTGTCTTTCAACGCCGAGTGCAGCAGCGCCACTTGGGGCCCAAACCGGCTGCGAAAGCGCCCCACCAACTGCGGGGTGAGCGCGATTTCGGGCACCAGCACCAGCGCGCCTTTACCGGCCCCGAGCGCGTGCTCCACCAGCCGCAAGTACACTTCTGTCTTGCCGCTGCCCGTCACGCCCTGAAGCAAGAACGGAGCAAAACCGCCCGCGTCAACCGCTTGCGTCAACACCTTCACCGCGGCCGCTTGCTCCTCCGTTAGCTTCGCGGGCCGATGCTGCGCTAACCCTTCGCGCACCCCAACGACGACTTTCTCGCGCTCGAAACGCACCCAACCCCGCTGCTCCAACTTCTTCAGTGTCACCCGCGCGCCAGGTATGGCGTGCCCCACTTCTTCGACCGCGGCTCGCCCTCCCACTGCCAATAAATACGAGAGTGCCGCTTGCTGCGCCGGCGCGCGTTTCAGCGCTTCAGAATCAGCCTCGGGCAACGCCACTGCGTACTCCACCGTGTCCGGCGCGGCTTCTGCCACTTCTTCTGCGCGGGTCATGCCCGGAGGCAGCGCCGCTTTGAGCGCTTCTCCCAGCGGGTAGCGATAGTGCTTGGCCGCAAAGCGAAGCAGCTCCACCACGTCAGGCGTGAGCGCGGCGGTGCTTTCCAACACCTCGCCCATTGCCCTCAGCTTGGGCACCACTTCGGGCGGCGGCTGCGGCGCGGGAGCCAAATAAAACCCCAGCACCGACGAGCGACCGAATGGCAACCGTACGCGTTGGCCGGGTTGCAGACGGTCTTTCAGCGAATTGGGCACCAGGTAGGTGAATTCTCCACGCAGCGGCCGGGCCACGGCGAACGACGCGAAGAAATTCTCTGCACCCGAAACAGCGCCCGCGAGCATCGGCACGCTATAGCGCAGTGACGGCACCGAAGCATTCAACGGGAAACGTGGTTGGCTTCAATGGGACGAAGCATTCAAACGTCACGCGTCAGTTTCTTGGGTGCTTGCGACTGTCGTTGAACCGAAAAACGAGGTCTCGACACGCACTGGGTGCCAAACCATGAAAAGTTTTTCACTTTTGGCTCACACTTCAGGCCCTTGACCGCGAACCGGCCCCAAAATCACCCGCGCAAAGAAGCAACACGGCAACCAAGGCGCGCAATTCGCCCGCCTGCTCACTCAAAGCCAACTCAAAAAGCCGAGTCGTCGAGCTTCGGCTTGGCGTCAGCTTTAAGCGCGGTCACCTTCAACGGCACTTCATTGCCTTGATGCACTTCAAACACACGGGGAAACCACTCTGAAGTGGCTTGGCCCGAGTAGTCGAGAAACTGCACGTCCCACGCGGTACCTTGGGCGTCACTAAACATCACCCGCGCCGGCAAGAAGCCGTCTTTGTACACCCAAAACTGCGCGGCCCCCGGCTGCTTCACGCCCACCCCGTACGCCACGGTGTTGGCAAAGCGGCCGAGCCACGTCTTGCTGGTGTCGACCTTCAGCACCGCCAAATGTTTTTCCAACGCCACGCGCGATTCGCCTTCTCCCGCGCCGCGCAACGCCAAAGTGGCGCAGATTTCTTCGACCGCCACCATCAACGCGGGGAAACTGCCGCCTTCGACACGCTTCTTGCCGTTACTCCACACCGCGGCCACGCTCTTGGTGCTTTCAGGCGACGAGAGCTGCAAACGGCAACGCCCCGGCAACTTCATCGTCACTTGCGCGTCGAGCACCCACTCACCACCGCTGTACGCCACGCCCAACGCTTCAGCGACTTCTTTACCCAAGGCAGGTGAAAGGTTGGCGGCGCCTTCAACCTTAAGCGTGGTGAGGCCCAAGTCATCGCGGCCACTCGCGGTGCGTTTGAGAATCGAATACGACGGCAGCACGTAAGCGAGCACCAGCCCCAGCGCAAAGGCCTTCATGCCTTCGCCTCGAGCACTTCTTTGAAGTATTTGAGCAGCTGCGCTTTCAATTCGGGCCGCTTCAACGCGTAAGCAATATTGGCCTTCAAATAGCCGAACTTGTCGCCCGCATCGTGACGAATGCCGTCGAAGCGGTAACCGAGCAACCCTTCACTTTGCTGCAATTTGGCAAGCGAGTCGGTGAGCTGAATTTCGCCACCCACGCCACGCTCTTGCGTCTCTAAATAATCAAAAATGCGCGGAGGCAACACGTAGCGGCCAATCACCGCCAAGTTCGAAGGTGGGTTCGACTTTGGCTTCTCGACAATGTGGGTGATGCGAATGGTCCGCTCATCGATTTTTTCACCCGCGGCGATGCCGTAGAGGTGGGTTTCGCTGGCCGGCACTTCCATCAGTGCAATCACCGCCTGCTGGTGTTTTTGAAACGCCTTCCAGAGCTGCAAAATCGCCGGCACTTCAGAGTCGACCATGTCGTCGCCGAGCATTACGCCAAATGGCTCGTTGCCGATGACCGGCTTGCCGCACAGCACCGCGTGGCCGAGCCCGAGCGGGTGCTTCTGACGCACCGACACCAGGTTCACCATTTTCGAAATGGCGCGCAGCATGTCGACGTCGCTGGTTTTCTTGCGCTCGCTCAACGTGGTTTCCAATTCGAAGCCCACGTCGAAGTGGTCTTCAATCGACGACTTGCCGCGCCCATTGACGAGCACCACGTCTTTCACGCCCGCCGCCACCGCTTCTTCGACGATGTATTGCAGCGTCGGTTTGTCGACGATGGGCAACATCTCTTTGGGAATGGCTTTGGTAGCCGGCAGAAACCGCGTGCCCAAACCAGCCGCGGGTACGATGACGCGTCTCAAACCTTGGTCAGCCATGGCGTAGGTATCTACCAACCAGGGTGAATTTGTCACCGGGCAAGACAAAACACGGCGCCTCCGGAGCCGGTCCGGTGACGCCGTGACTTTTGACTTCACTGCAACCGTGGAGCGGTTGTTACTTGCAGGTCGCTTTGGCTGCGCAATCAGCGGCGAAGCTCTGTATTTTGGCCGAGTCGTACTGGCCGTTACTGCACACATAGTGGCTGCTCGCGCAGTCGAAATAGCTGCTGATATCGCAGGAGGTGTTCGCGTAGCTGTCGCACGAGAAGCTGCTGCTGATGTCTACCGAGCCGCACTTCGAGGCCGTCAAAAAGCGCTTGCACGCTTCAACATTGTTCGCACCTGCGCTGCCACAACCCACAGCCGTCACAACCAAAGCCGCCAAAACAAAAAGCTTCTTCAAGGGGAATCTCCATCTACTGGTGAGGGGTTCACTACGAAACAACAAGCCTACGACTCGCAAGACGTAACCCACTGCGAACCGTTGCAGTGAAAATAAACGTTGTTGCAAACCCATGCTATTTCCTGGCTTTCGAATGCGCCCCGCGCTGCTCCTCTTACTCACGTCGGCCACCGCCTGGGCGCAAGTCACCGCCCAACCGCCGTCACTGCAAGACTTGATGCACGCGCGAAACGTGGGCATGGGCGGCGCCTACCGGCCTCTCGGCTACGGCGCTGAAGCGGTCAGCGGTAACCCAGCAGCATTGAGCCTCTACAAACGCTACCAGCTCGAGCTCTCAGGCAGCTGGGACATCACCCAAGGGTTCGGCTTCGGCACCGTGGCGCTCGCCGACAGCGCCAGCACCGAAGTCGCCGCCGGCATCGCCTATCACCTGGTGACGTTGGGCCGCGACGACACGCAGCGCACCGCGCACTTGTCGACAGCCGCGCTGTCGATTCCCTTTGGCGAGGTGGTGCACATTGGCTTGTCGGTACAGCACCAGTTGATTACCGGTGCGAGCAACACCAATTCAGTCACCATGAACGCAGGCCTGATGGTGAAGCCGCTCGACTTTCTGTCGCTCTCGTTTTCGGGCCACAACCTGATTGACGTGCGCAACGCCGACATACCCCGCTTCTTGTCATTCGGAGCCGCGGTGAACTTCGGCATGTTCTCAGCCTGCGCCGAAGGCCGGGCCGACTTGAGCACGGCCGAGCAAGGCGTGCGCTGGGCCGCGGCCGGAGGCGCCGAGTACATCGCCGGCGGCCTCATACCCTTGCGCTTCGGCTACAGCTGGGACGGCATCTTGCACACCCAGTCGATTGGCATGGGCATCGGCGTGTTCATCGAAGGCAGCGGCCTCGACTTCGGCTACCGCTATGAAATCGGCGGCAACAAAAGTCACTTGCTCGCACTGACGCTCAAACTGCAGACGCAGTGATGGGCTGCTTGTCGCAATTACGGCAACGGGCCGAAACCCGCATCAACGGCCATCGCATTGAACGAGCCGTTCAACGTACGGCCACCGCCCAAGTCTCCACCTTCAGCAGCAAAGAGCATCGAAAAGCTGCCGGTGGTGAGGGTGCCAACCGGCCCTCCGCCCGAGAGCGTCAACTCGCCCTTCTGCACAGGAGGCAACGCGCGCACTGGCTCGCCACCCGGTGCATGGGTCACCGACGTGCGAGGGTGAAACGGCGCGTACTCGCCTTCGAGCACCACTTTGTTGCCGGGCTTCAAGTCGACGTCTTTGAGCGCCACCGCCACGCGCACCACCACGTCTAAGAAGACGCCGCGGTTTCGGTAGTACGTCACCTGCAGCGCTTCGTCGTTGCGGTACACCTCGACGCGCGAGACATCGAGCGGAAACACTTCGCCCAGGCTACCACCGAGGCCGTTGTCGACGGCGCAGCTGCTCGCGAGCAGCGCTGCGGCCCACACCCCTGCCCACCCGCGCTTTTTCATTTCTCAGTCGCCGCCTTCACCGCGCCACTGCGCGGGTCGCGGTAAACCAACCAACGCTTGCCGCTGGCGAAGAAACCCAGCTGCGTCTGCACGCCGCCTTCGAGGTCGACGTCTTCTTCACGCCAGTTGCCCACACTCGCGTTGCGCTGAGTGACGACCAATTTGTCATCGGCCGCGGGGCAGAAGCCTTCGTTCTGCCCGGCGCGCGTGTCGCAGATGTAAAAGGCAATGGCCGGCTCGTGGTACACCGGGTCCCACGCGAGCGACGGGTACCAACCACCTGAACCTGCCGCGTACACCGGGTCAGGCGAAGACCAATTGCGGCCATTGGCGCTGGTGAGCATGTACAGCTCGCCGGTCGATTTGTTGATGGTGGCAATGCCAAATTTTTCTTGGCTGTCCCACGCGGGGCTGGGGCCCGACTGGGTGTTGGCCACCGGCAGCACGCTCTGCGGCAAGCTCCAGCCACCGTCAGACTGCACGTAGTTGAAAATGACGTTGCTCGCGGTGGTGTCGGCGCCCCCGAAAATTTTGTCGCTGGTAATCGCCAACGCGCCGCCGGCGTTGATGAGCTTGTTGTGCCCACCCCAGGCTTGCTTGTTGTCGCCGCCGGCAATCAAACAATTCTTCGCCCACGCATTGGCGCCGGTGCGCGTCGCAATCTCTAAGTCTGACGCCGCCCAGTCTTGCTGGGGAAACTGGCCGCCATGCCCATCGCGGTAGGCCAAGTACCCGGTGTTGCCGATGAAGACGAGCGAGGGAAAAAGCCCCACCACGAAGCCGCGGTCAGACACCGCGCTGCCACAGTTCGCTTCGTTGCCTTGCGTCGCAACCACTTCGGTGGTCCACGTGCCGCCATTGCGAAAAGAGACCACCGCGTCGCTCTGAAACCAGTACGCCGACATGTCGCTGCCGCCGCCCAAGTACGCCACCGCTGGTTCTCCACTGGCTTGAAACGCGAGCGATACGCCGTACACGCGCTGCACGGTGGCAATCTTCTCTCGCGCGCTGGCGGTGCCGTTGTTGAACTCCAAGTAATACAAGTCGTAATTGGTCACCGCTTCGGGGCCGCCGTCTTCAGGCAGAATCGCCACGCCGCCGTCACCCACCATCGAAAAGTACGCCACGCCAATGCGGTTGCCGTTGGCCGCCGCTGACAAATAGCGTGGCTCTTTCGCAGCCGGGTCGAGGGTATAAATGTTGTAGCCGCCGCCGCTCGAACCGCCAGTGCCTCCACCCTTGCCGCCGCCGACACCCCCATCGCCGCCGCTGCCGCCTGAACACGCAGCAATGGCAAAGGCGAGCCCTGCGCTCACAGCCCAGAATAGTCGTGTCATGAAAGGTGCACCTCAAGGTCAGTTGGCCCTGCGTCGCGCCAGCATTGTACCTCGTATTGGCGTCGCCAAAGGAAGTTGAAGTTGCACGGGCTTGGTCCGATGCTCTTAAGGAACTCCCATGAACAAAAAGACGAAGGTGACGGTGTTGCCCGACGGCTCGCGGCGCGTCTTCATGCGGCGCGTCACATTTTTCGGTGGCGGTGTGCTGCTGTGGACAGGCGCATGCAAAAAAGAAGAGCCCGCGGTGTCTCCTTTGCCCGCGAAGCCCTCTGCACCCACCACCGAGGGCAAGCACAAGACCTTTACCCATTTGGAATACGCCACCCTCAGCGCGGCAGTCGACCGGCTATTGCCAAAAGACGAAGACCCAGGCGCCCTCGACGCCAACGTGCCCGAATACATTGACCGCATTTTGCAGACGCCCGAAATCAAAAAGCTGAAAGACGATTTCGTGCCGGGCTTGGGTGCGTTGGAGCGCCGTGCACAGCGCATGTTCAAAGTGGGCTTCGCGCAAGCCACGCCGGCGCAGCAAGACGAGCTCTTGGCGATATTCAAAGAAAGCGACGAGCGTTCAGGCGAAGCGCGCTGGTACGAAATATTGATGTCGCTCACCATGGAAGGTTTTTTGGGCGACCCTTCTTATGGCGGCAACAAAGACCAGGTGGGCTGGAAACTGGTCGGCTTCGAATTGGTGGGCCGCGAAGCGTCAGAGCCCGCGCCTGGGTACAACGGCATCGGCCACCTGCACTCGCTCAAGTGCGGCGGCGGGAAAGGTTGCTAACAAAAATGGCGCTCGATTCAGTCGATGTGTGCATCGTCGGCAGTGGGGCGGGAGGCGCTCCGATGGCCCTCGAGCTTGGCCGCGCGGGCTTCAAGGTGGTGGTGTTGGAAAAAGGCGCTCACTACAAACGCGAAGATTTCGTGCACGACGAAATTCTGAACAGCCGCCGCAATTTCTTCATGCCCCTGCCGTGGGACGAGCCGCACCTGTGGCGCAACGGAGCCGACAAACCGTATTCGCGCAGCAACGAAGCGTGGACAGCGAATTGCGTGGGCGGCGGCACGGTGCACATGAGCGGTTATTTTTACCGCTTCAAACCGGTTGATTTTCGGTTGCGCTCCGAGCTGGGCGACGTGGCCGGCGCTTCACTCGCCGACTGGCCCATTGCCTACCAAGACTTGGCCCCGTTCTACGACAAGGCCGAAGAAGAAATGGGCGTGTCGGGCAACGCGGTGCCGCACCCCCATTTAGAACCGCGGAGCCGGAATTACCCGCTGCCTCCTTTGAGCGAGCACCCCGTCGCCAAAGAAATTGACACCGTGTGCAAAGGGTTAGGCTGGCATTCGATACCCACCGCCCGGGGCATTTTGTCGCAGCCGTACAAAGGCCGCGCGGGCTGCTCGTACTGCACGCTGTGTGGCAGCTATGGCTGTGAGCACGACGCGAAGAGCGGCACCAACGCTTCGCTGATTCCCGCGGCGCTCGCCACCGGCAAGGTAGAAGTGCGCCCTTATTGCATGGCGACAGAAGTCACCGTCGATGCCAAGGGCAATGCGAAGAGCGTGGTGTACGTCGACAAAGACGGCGTCACCCACGAGCAGCCGGCGAAAATCATCGTCGTCTCGTGCACCGCGGTAGAGAGCGCGCGGTTGCTTTTGAATTCCACCTCCTCGCGTTTTCCCAAGGGGCTGGCCAATGACAGCGGCTTGGTGGGTAAGAACTTGGTGTTCAGCTCATTTGGAGAGTCGCGCGCGACTTTTCGCGTGCAGCAGCGCAAGGCCGAGCAGCCGTGGGTGGCGAACACCGCGCCCTTCGTGAACCGCAGCCTGCAAGATTTTTACATGATGCCTGACGACCGCTTCGGCTTTCGAAAAGGGGGCACGCTGGGCTTCATGTGGACGCACCCCAACCCCATTTTCGCGGCGGTGGGCATCGCCAAAAAAGGCAAAGACGGCATTTTTGGCAAGGCGTTGAAAGACAAACTGCGCGAGTACCGCGATTCACGCATTTTGCAGTTCGAGATTTACGGCGAGTTTCTGCCCAACCCCGACACGTACGTCAGCGTCGAGAGCCAGGTGAAAGACAAGTTTGGTTTGCCGGTGGCGGCCATCACTATCAAGCGCCACCCGTTGGACTTGAAGATGACGCGTTTTTTGGTTGAACGCGGTGAAGAAGTGCTCGCCGG
Source organism: Myxococcaceae bacterium (assembly GCA_019694575.1). Lineage (GTDB taxonomy): Bacteria > Myxococcota > Myxococcia > Myxococcales > Myxococcaceae > JAIBBR01. The sequence goes on along the minus strand of JAIBBR010000005.1, from coordinate 59,513 downwards.
TTTGAAGCCCGACCATTTGCAGCGGGTGGGCGTGGCGGGCGAGACGACCATTTTGCAGGGAGGCACTTGCCGCTTCGGCCATGACCCTGCCAAGAGCGTGCTCGACAAAGACTGCCGCGCGCATTCGGTGAAGAACCTGTACGTGGTCGACGGGAGTTTTTTGCCCAGCAGTGGCGGCGTGCCGGTGACGCTGACCATCGCCGCCAATTCGTTTCGGGTGGCGAATGCGTTGGTTAGTCGAATGAAGAAGGGGGCGTAGATCTTTACCTCCCGCAAGCTATCGGCACTGAACCTAACGCTGCGGTTTAACGCGGGAGAAGCGGCCCTATGCCGCCTTTCCAGGTCGAGGGGCGCCACAGTTCCTGCACATAGCCCTTGCCGATCGACTCAACCACCGCAAACTCCGAAAATGGAATTCCGCCTGGGAGCGCTTCGAAGGGAACTCTCATCACGCCACTTTGGCCCGCTACACCATACGACTCTACGCCACCCAGTTCCATGAGCCGCTCTACCGGAATCACCAGTGTGGTCCCTTCTCCATAGAAGGGGTTACCCCTGCTGAACCATATGGAGTTCGCATTTTCCCCCGCTTCGCGGCCCAGCGCACGCCCAGCGACGAGGTTGTTCTTCATGATGCTCTCGAGGGCTGAATCGGGAACGGTAGTGAAGGCGAGCCCACTGTGAGCAGGAGCTTTTCCTCCGCTTTCCGCGGCTGACGCAATCATGCGCTCAAAGAGTGCTTCGTCACCGCGGATACTTTGCGCGGCGGCGCGAATCGCACCAAAGTCGGCCGTCACAGCTTCAGCGGTAACAGCCGCTTTTCCCGCGCGGCCAAGCCCAAAAGGCACGGCCATCGTCGCTAAATCGAATGCGTTTTCCGAAGGAGACTTTCGCACCACCGCTTCGCCATTGACCGTGTCGACGGTTCTGTCACGCCACGCGTCGTTGGCGCCCGGCATTCGTATGCCACCATACAAGGCCGCTCGTCTCTCGTCGTCACTGAGAAAATTGTCGGTACCGAAACGACGCAGGTCATCGGGCCGAGTGGTGCTGAAACTGTCAGCCTGCGAAGCACGCAAGAGCTCTTCCGGGCTCATGAAGCCTGGGGTCTGCTTCAGCTCGAGCTCGGCTTGCTTGGGGCGAAGGTCATCGTAGGCCGAGGGGAACAACCGATCGAACTGCGAGCTGTCGGTGACCGGCTGACGCAATTGCACCGAAGGCGCATCAGAAGAAATAGAAGGCAATGAATCGAGCGCGCTGGAAATCTTCACCGGCGCAGCGTCATTGTTGAAATCAAACGAAGAGGCGAACCGGTCAGTGGCGTTAAAAGAAGCGTCACCTGCGCCATGCACATCGACGCTGGGAGACGCGACCGACAGCGACGGCACCACCGAGTCTTTACTTTCAAAAACGTCGGGGAACAGCGAGTTGTGATCAACCGAGCCCCCTTTGTCGCTGAACAAGCCGCTGATGCCCGAGCCGATAGAGCTGAACAGCGACGAGCCCGCGTCAAAGAGCGACGAAGTCAGCGACCCAAGCGCAGAGTTAACCAGCGACGAACCGACCGAACCCAATAAACCCGAAAAGAAGCTCATGGGTGAAACGATATGGAAGTGCTGAGCGCTCCCACAATACGACACAAAGGGGATAACTGTGGGGACCCTACCCCTCAAACAAGACATTCATTTGATTGAAGAATTGACCAGTGGAGCTGCGCTGCTCCATGTAAGCAGCAGTGCGCGGGCCCCAGCTACTGCTCTTTGAGCCGCGTCGGCACCACGTCGACTTTCACCATGTATGTCGCGCGCGAGTCTGACTCGTACTCGATGAGGTGGTCGCCAATGCCTGACAAGTCTGCCGAGCGCTTCACGATGCCAGTCTTTTCAGATTCAGCGAGCAGCGCCTTGCCGGTGAGCGATTCACGAATGCGTGAGCGGCAACGGTCTTCGTGAAAGTTGATCACCGTCTCTTCGCCGGCCGCAGTGACGTTCTCTAAGAAGAACGACACCGTCACCGTCGAAGGCTCGAAGACCTGCACCGCGAAACGCCCACTGCCGGGAAAACGCCCCTCGAAATAGCTGCGGTCGCCAAGCAGACAACCGACGATACGGTCACACACCGGCCATTCGGTGTTGCAGCGGTCTTCAACCCGGGCGCCTAAAAACTCCTCGCGGGCTCCTGAGCAACCAAAGCCAACCAGAAACACGACGAGGGCCAAACAATGGGCTAAAAAGCGTCTCATTCCACCTATCGCGAGGGCTTTCATGAAGCGTTCGTTTCCCATTGTCGGAACCCTTATCTTCGTCGCTTTTGCTTCTTGTGGAAAGACTTCGACGGGACCGTGTGACCCCGATGGGCCGCTAGGTGACAAGCCCCGTCTATGCACCGAGCGCGACTCAATTGGTTTCAATCAAGAGTTCTGCAGCGGTACCTACATTGGCACGTCGGTGCCCCAGACTTTCATGATTTGGAACAATGGCATCGAAGGGTTGAACATCAGCGAGGTAACACTCACAGGGGACCCGGCGTTCACCATGACCGGCCCGACCAAGACGATGCTGACCGGCACCAAGAAAGAAGATCGCCAGGCCTTCGTGCAGCTCTTCTTCGCTCCGACGCAGTACAAGTTCTACGGCAATACCAAGCTGACGATTAAGTCGAACGCAGAGAATGCGCCCGAAAAGGTGATTGAGATTTCGGGTCGCGGGTGCCGCGCCGCCACCGCCGATGCCGGCGAGATGTGCCCGCCGTTCCCGCCTGATGCGGGCATGTGCAGCGCGATGTGAGGTAGGTGCCGGACTTTCCGTGTTTCCGTTGATTGCTTCAGGATAAACAACCCGCGTGCGGTGAACGGAAAGTCCGGTGCCTTCACCTATTTCGTCAGCCCACACACTCCGCCGTCAGCCCCCGTTCCTCCGGGGCATGACACCGAGCCGCCGTCAGCGGTGAAGCTCTGCGGGTAACTCGCTGTACCTGAGCGCACCTTGTAACGAATGGGTGCATTGCTCACCCGGTCAACCGCGGTGACGCTGCCAAAAAAGTGGCCGATAGACGACACCCGTGGATCAAAACAAAAACACCCTGCTGGCTGCGCGGTGACAATGCTCGAGCTCGCGGTCTCTTGCCGGTCCCAAATGACAGCGCGGTCGGTGAGCGACTGGCCATACCAAGGCTGAATGCGGCCATCTTGGTACGCCAACGAGCGTTGAATGTCACAGGTGGTGGGTGTGCTGCAGAATTCCAAGTCGATGGCGATATCACCGGGAATAGTGCCTGCGTCAGGCTGATGCTCGATTTCCCACTGCAAGGTCCAGGTCTGGTCTCCCGAGCCGCCGACGTTGAACTGAAACCGGTCAGAATCAAGCACCGCGTCGTAGTCGTCGACACCGCGCAAGCCTTCGCCTTGGTTGACGTCGAAGGTCAGCGTACGGCCATAACCAAACGTCAGCTCGCCCGACACTTCACCTGACGCGGGAGGGTTCGGCGCCGAGCCCGCGCTCAACGAGGTGGTCTGCGTTTGGTTGGGCAAACCAGCACGCATCGTCTCGTCCGCGTCAGACGACCACGTCAGCTCCAACGTCCAGTCGCGATCGTCAGCGTAGTTGTTGCCGTCGTCTTGCACCGCCACGTTGAGCACATAATTGCCAGCGTGCGGAGGCACATAAACCGAGCCCACGAAGTTATTTAAATTGGGGTGGCGAAAATGCTCGTCACGTTCTGACCACAAGCACTGCGGTGTCATCGTGTTGCAGATGCTTTCAACCAACGCCTTGGCATTGTCGCTGCCCAAATACGCCTTGGGGCACACCGCATTGTCGGTGCGGCAAGCGAGCTGTTTGTCTTGCAAGGTGGCGCCGGTGGTGACGTTGGTGGTGATGCGCACTTGCCTGTCAACCGGGCCGGGCAGTGCGGTGAAGCGCCCGCCTGCTGCCGCCACCCGCAAACGGTACGTCAACACGCTGGGGTTGCTGTTGGCTGGCAACGTCACCGCCAACCAGTCAGGGTCGGGCACGTACGAAATTTTACCGGTGAGGCTCTGCGAGCTGTTGAGCGACATGTTCACCAGCCGCTGCCCCGGCGTGTCGTTCGGCTCGGTCATGTCTAAATCGTCGATGATGCGAATCTCGACGTTGTATTTGAGGTCGACATCACCGGGAATGATGGCGTTGGGGTTGTTGGGCGTTTTGTAACCCTGCACGGTGAGCGTGTACTGGCCAGCAGTCGACAAGCGCGCGGTGGCCAAGTCGATGGGCAAAAATTCGTTGTCCATCACCCCTTCGGCAACCGGTTTGCCCGCCGGGTCAGCCAACACGTACGACATTTTATACCCAGGCCGTTTCACGCTCGCCGGAGCAGGCTCGGTGATGTGCAGGTAAATAATGCGGTTGCGACCCGCGGCCGGGCCTTGGCCCATGAAGGTGTACTTGTCGACGTCATTGTCGGTGGCGAGCGCGGCGCCCATGATTTGCCCCTGCTGCTCGGCGCCCATCGCCACGAGGGGAATGTCGGTCGGCGTCATGTCGTTCGGCTCGTTGGGGTCGGGGTTGGGCATCACGTCGGCGCGCAGCAAGTACGGGCTGCGTACGTCTAAGTTGGGAAATTGCGTCACCGGGTCATCGGCCACCTGAATCACCAGCTTGGTGCTCGGCAGGCCGTAGGGCAAAATGATGTCGACCATTTTCGGAGCGGCCTGGCCATGCCGGTCAGACTCGCGAACCAAGCTCATGGTGCCGTCTTCTTTGAGCACGTTGATGGCGAAATTCACCGCGGTGCTTTGAATGCCGCCGTAGCCGCCGGTGACGTGCAACAAGCTGCCGCCGGTGACAGTCGAAGGAATGTCGATGGAATACCAGTCTTGGTCTCCGCCGTCGGTGGCGTAACTGATGTACGCCTGGCGCTCCATGCCCAGCGTCAATTTGCACTGAGGGTCGGTCAGCGCTTCTTGCCGCGAGTTGCACACGTCGGTGATGTTGACGGTGCCGCCGTCGCACTCGTCAACCGACGAATCGCAGGGCGGAGGGGCCGAGCAAGCGGCCCAAAAAACGAAAAGCGCGGCGCAGGTTGTTACCCATCGAAGAAGCGTCATGGTCATCACTTTCTCGTGCGTCGTGATGCGTTTACGGCGTCGTCACCCGAGCTCCGCACTTGTCTACGAAGTCTTCATTGGCGACGTGAATCACTCCATCGACGGGAGACTTGATGCCTCCCACCGGGTACCGGCTGCTGTTGTTTCTGTACGTCTTCACGATAGACCGGCCGTTGGGGTCATCGCTCGGCACCATCGAGACCGAGACCACGATGTCGTTGTAACCCGCACCGCGGCGGTACAGCGGCGCGCCTCCGTCGGGGTTGCCGGCGTCACGCGTGTCGGCTTCAGTCGGCGCCAAGAGCACGTTGTCGATGCGAAAGGTGAAGCATTGGCGACCCTCGTCGTCGATGCGGCCGTTGCGCTCCATCGAGTAACGGTAGCCCGCCTGCGTCAGCTTCGACGAGTCGACGGTCACGGGGTCCATGTGCATCAACACTTCGTCGTAGTTGGTGATTGAATCGTTGTCGGGGTCTTGCGCCAAGTCATTGCCCGCGGGCTGGGTGCCCATTTGCCATTCAAACGCGTCGGGCACGCCGTCGTTGTCGCTATCGGTGCGGTTGGGGTTGGTGCCCACCAATTGCTCGTCACAGTCGGTCAGCCCGTCGCAGTCAGAATCGACGCCACGCAACGACGGAGGGCAACCCGGGTCATAACCACCACCGTCGGGCAGGCCGACGTTGCGCGGGTTCAACATGTTGCCTTGGCCACGAAAAAACACCTCGACGCCGTCTGAAAACCCGTCTTTGTCGGTGTCGCGGTCCCACAGGTCGGTGCCTTCGGTGATTTCGTCGGCGTCGAGCAAACCGTCTCCGTCAGTGTCGGCCTGGTCTAACGGCGAGCCCGGGGGCGCTGAGAAATTGTTCGCCACCAACACCTGCACGTTGAATGTGCGGCGGGTGTTGCCGAAGGCGAAGTTCAAAAAGTTCACCGGCTCGTTGTTGCGAAAGTCGCGAAAATCGCCGCCCCCCAGCCGCGCCATTTCAGACAAACGCATCGCGTCGGCGTTGATGAGCAACAGCGGGCACGGCCCGGGCGGAATATCGGGAATGCCGCATGACTGGACACCCGCCGGCGGCAGCGCCATGACGTCGCACAAGTTGGGTATCGGCTGACGGGGCAGCGCCACGTGCACCGTGTTGAGCCGCACGTCGTCGGCTTGGTCGGCCAAGCTGTGCAGGCGTTCCACCGCGTTCGACGGGTCGCACAGCAATTCGCGGTCTTGGTTGTTGGTGGGGTGACCGTCAGACAAGAAAATGACTGAATAGCGGGCACGTGTTTCGTTGATGCCGCCGTCACGCCCCACCCGGGCGCTCGAAATGTCGTCTGAAATCATCGCGTAGATGTCTTCGAGGGGCTTCACGAAGTCGGTGGAGTCGCGGTTGGGGCTGGTCATCGGTGCGGGGTTGACGAAGTTGAGCAGCGCTCCGGCAAGGTTGTTGCGGTCGCTCTGGGTCAACGTCACCAATTGATCGAACCGTGGCAACCCGCTCTTGGTGAGCCACCCCGTCGTCGAACCCGCGAAGACCATCACCGCGACGTAAATTTCAGGGTCATTGGGCAAGTTGTTGAACAAATCAATCATCGCCGTGGCGCGGGTGCCGTCGGGGTCATTGACGTTCATCGATTGCGAAGCGTCCATCGCGAGCAGAATTTTGATCGGCCGCACCACTTCATTGGGGCTGGGCGTGCAAAATTCGCCTTCGATACTGACCGCGCGGTCAGACGGCAGCTTGTCGAGCCGCCGCTCGTCTTTCAAATAAATGTTGGTGCACGCGCCAAGAGCGATGGTCACCCACAGCCCCCTTGCGGCCCACCCAGTTGTTTTTTTCATCATTGCGTAGGGCGTAGACAGCGCGTGTCGAGGTCGGCCGGCGTGGCCAGTTGCCTGGGGTCTCTAAAATCAGCGTTGGTAAAGGTGATGTCAGGCCCGCTGGGAATGCGCACGCCCGGTGGGTCATATTGCGCCCACGCACACGCCGCGCGCCACACGCCGTAGTCGGTGGCCACGCCGCTCTCGGGCGCTTCGTCGAAGAAAATTTTGAACAGGTTGAAGCCCTGCTGCAGACCCGCTTGTTTGGGCGGCGTCACCAATTGCAGGTTGCTGACGCTGAAGTTGTAACAAACGGTCTGCCCGTCGGGCTGCACCTCGGGAGTGGTTTCATATTGGTAAGCGTTGCGCTCGATGAAGGGCCGGTCGCGACGAATGGGGCTCGAGTCGAAACGAATTTCGTCTAAGTCTGAATAGCCGTCGCCGTCGGTGTCGAGCCCTGGGGGCTGCGGCACCAGCGGGTCCATGCCGTAGCGCGTTTCGATGCCGTCAGGCACGCCGTCACCGTCGGTGTCGACGAGCACGTTCTTGGTGTGCAGGTAGTCTTCGGCGAAGTTGGTCAAACCGTCTCCGTCGGTATCGCGGTCATAGAAACAGCCCGGCGTCAGCGGCGAGTTGCGGTCGCAGCCGCGGGTGTCTTTCACCGCCGGACGAAAGCCTTTGTCGTAGTTCATCACTTCGAAACCATCGTCGAAGGCATCTTCGTCAGAATCAGCGAAGAATGGGTTTGTTTTGTTCGAAAAATCGTTGTCGAACAAATCAGGCAACCCGTCACCGTCGGCGTCGACCACCCGGTCTAAGTCACCCGGCGCGCTGCTCATCGACTTCACAATCAGGTTCTTCATCACGTTGCGCGCGGCCAAGCCCGAATAGTCGAGCGCGCCCAAGCCCAGGTTCTGAATTTCGCCGTCGTTGAACTCTTGGTACACGCCGTTGCCGATTTCAGCCATGCGCCGCAGCGTGAATTCGGCGATGCGCTTGGCGGCGTCGGGGTACGACGCGGGGGGCGTGTTGGGGTAGGTGCCGTAAAGGTCTTGGCAAATGGGCCCGCACGCGCGCACCGCGGCGATGTTGAAGAGCAGCACCGAGTGCATGCGTATGTCGCCGATGTTGTGCTTCTCTTTCAGCTCCATGATTTTCTGCGCCAAATTGAAGAGCTGGTAGTTCTGGTTGCGGTCGGTGCCTTTCACGTAGCCGGTGATGGCGTCAGGGTCCATCGGGTCGATGCCGTTGCAGAAACCGGTGGGTGAGCTACCGCCCGCGCCTGACGAGTCTTCCCAAATCAATTCGGGGTGGTCGGCGTCGGCATACGCCGAGAGGTTGTCATTGGCCGAGCAACGGGGAAACGGCGTGCCGTCGGTGAGAAACACCACCACGTAACGGGTGCGCGGCAACAGCTGTGGGCTCGACTGCTCGGTGGCGGCGATGTCAGCCAAAATCAGCGAGTGCGCATAAGACAGCGCGCCCTGGTAGTCGGTGCCTTTGCCCAATTCAGACTGCAAGCTGTTGATGCGTTGGGTGAGCGACAACCCGTTCACCACCGCGCTGGCGGGAGCGAAGCGGCCGTTGCTCATGCCTGGCCAGTCGCCCTTGATGTTGGTCTCGAAGGGCACCAGCGCCACTTGCAGGTTCTGCTGGTTTTGAAATTGCGCCACCAAACGCTTCAGCGCACGCACCCGCGCGGGCTCGAAGACATTGGGCGCGACGACGGCGCCGACTTGCTCGCAGAAACCGGCGGTGCCTTGCGAACCGGGAGGGTCTGACACGCACATCGAACCCGACTGGTCGACAATCATCACCACCTTGACGGGAAAGCCCGCCGGGTCGGGCGGCGAAGTGCACACCCGGCCTCGCAGCGTGAGCCGGTTGTCTAAATTGACGATGTCGGTGCTCTTGGGTTGAAGCAGGTCATCAGAGCAGCTCGCCGCCAGCAGCGCCGCGGCCAACAATGCGTAACGGAGAACCGCCATCGTGCACCTCCACAACGAAACGAAAGCGTTGCCACGCCTTCGTTGAATCTTTTGTGTGCGCCTCGGCGGAGTCTACGTAAAGCGAGGGCTGACTTCTCTGACTACTTACAGCAAGGGCTGGTCCACTTTGTGCCCATGGTACGACACAAAGAAAAACGTCGCCTTGGCGTACCAGGCGACGCGTTCCCTACATGGGCGCTGGTGTTGAGTGGAGCCCTCAACCTGGGGCGTGGAACCCCCAGTTTCGCTGCTGCTCGCTGCCTCACTGGCGATAACGAAGAATTGAGCTGTCGGCGCCGACAATCCACACATCGTTGGGCCCCGAACCCCAGATGGCGGTGAAGTTCTTAGGGGTGCTCAAGGGTGAGGGCGACCACGTCGCGCCATTCCAATGAAGAACGGCGCCTCCCTCGACAAGAACCCAGGCGTCGTTCGGTGAATTCGCCCACACCCGCCGCAGCGAGGCGGTGGTGCCGCTGTCGATTTCTGCCCAAGCGCTGCCGTTCCAATGAAAAATGGCCCCGGCGTCGCCCACCGCCCAAACGTCGTTGGCGCTGGTGCCTCGCACGTCGTAAATGGCTCCCGGCCCCGCTGACGTCGGCTGCTTGCTCCACACGGTGCCGTCCCAGTGCAGCACGCTGTGTTGGTGTTCTCCGACGGCCCAGACGTCATTCGGCCCGGTACCCCACACGCGGTAAAGGTTTGACGTGGTTCCACTCATCGAGGTCGACCAGCTGCTGCCGTCCCAATGCAGAATGTCGCCATCGTCGCCAACCGCCCAAATGTCGTCAGCGCTGCTGCCCCAAATGCCGCGCAGAAAGGAGTTAATCGTTCCCATGGGGGCGAACCAAGTCGACCCGTTCCACCGAACGAGGGTGCCGTTGCCGCGAACAACCCACCCATCGAAAGGCCCGCTGGCCCAAACACCCAGCAAGTCGTCGGTGCCCACCTTGCTCAATGCTGACCACCCGGTCGCGCTGCGATGGAGCACCAGCCCGTCTTGCCCCACTGCCCACAGGTCGTCAGCCGACGTGCCGAAAATGTCGAGCAAATAGAGGTTTTCACGGGCCTGGCCAACCCAGCTGCTGCCGTTCCACTGAAAAACAGCTCCCACGTCACCCACCGCCCAATAATTCGAAGGGCTGCTACCCCAGACACCACGAAGGCCATTCTCAAAGAGGGTCGACTGCGACCAGTCGGTACCGTTCCAATGATACGAGGGGCCTTGTGTACCCACCGCCCACGCGTCATTGACACCCGTGCCCCAAAGGGCAGACGCATACATCGCCGAGAAGCCATCGCTCGACCAACGCATGCCGTCCCATCGCTGGGGCCATAAGGCAGTTAACGCCCAGACGTCATCGGCACTGGCACCCCAAATGGCGCGAACGTCGCCGCCCGAGAGCGTTGACGCAGAAAGCCAGCCCGCGCCAGTCCAGCGAAGCAGGCCTTCGCCAGAGGCAGACGCCCAGACGTCGTTGGCACTGGCGCCCCAAATGGCCAGCAGCCTGCTGGTAACGCCCGTCGCGACGCTCGACCAAGAAGTGCCGTCCCAGTGCAGAGCGGTGCCGTAGTCGCCGACCGCCCAAATATTGGTGGGGCTCGTTCCCCACACGCCGTTCAGAGTCCACTGCGTGGGGGTGGTCATTTTAGACCAACGGGTGCCGTTCCACTCCAAGAGCGTGCCGCCCTGCCCTGCTGCCCAAATCTGATTCGAGGCGGTACCCCAAATGCCAAGCAGGGCCTCGGTGACGCCGCTCACGCTGCTCGACCACGCCGTGCCGTTCCAGTGAATGATGGTGCCGTACTCGCCGACGGCCCACACGTCATTCGGTGCAGAACCCCACACGTGATGCAGGCCATTGCCCTGAGGGAGCGGGTATTCCCAACACCACTGCGTACCGCCACACAACAACGTGTCGCTGTTGCCTCCACCGGAGCCGGTTTCGCCGCCCATGCCGCCACCCACGCCGCCGTCGGTTGCGCTGGTACCGCCGCCCGTGCCCATTCCACCACCTGTTCCGCTGCTGCCACCGCCGGTTGCACCGTTGCCTCCAGCTAAGCCTTCACTGCCTCCTCCCACACCGCCGTTGCCACCGCCCGTGCCGGTTTCACCGCAGACGCCGTTCAAACAGGGCTTTGTGCCGCAGCCCGCACAAGCGGTTACGAGCAACAGCGAGCTCACCACCAGCCAGCGAATCAACATTTGGGTCCCTTTCGAAGGCGCGTTTTCGCGATGCATGCCAGAGCGCGCCGGCGAGGGCAACTCTGGTTTGACCCGCGGCGGCTCGAGGGACTTTCACCCGTTCACCACCTCCATGCTGGGCACACCACCGTGAAAAACCCCCTGCCAGCTTTCGCTGACAGGGGGCTTTCGAACTTCATCGGCCGCTGGGAGGAAGCCGACCCCTTTTGTTTACTGACGGCGGCGGCGCAACAAACCGAGCGCCACGCCCACCAAGCCCAAGGCGCCCACCGGAATCGCGGCGCAACCCGTCTTGCCAGCGCCACCCTCAACGTTCATGCGCAGCTCGCTGGTGTTGCTGCGAGGCGCTTCAGGGTACGCGCGGTCGGGGAACGAGAGGCTACCCGTCACGGCCAGCACGTACTCGCCGTCGACGTCGGCGGTGAAGGTGGGCACGCCGTCACGGTCGTTGTAGGCGTACTGCCAGTGGCGGCTCACCGTCACTGCGCCCACCGGGTTCTCGACAGCAGCGTGCGAGCCAGCAGGCGCCTGCTTCACGCTCCACTTGTACTCAATCGCCGCGTTTTCGCGGTTGGCGAAGAGTGGCAGGCGGAACTTCTCGCCAGCTTTCAGGCTGATGAAGCCACCGCCGTGCACTTTGAACGGGCTCTTGGGGTCTAAGCAGTCGTTCGGCTGGCTGGGGTCGACCACCACGCAGTACTTGTCGTCGCAGCCGTCGCCCTTCAAGTCACCGTCGTCGTCGAACTGGTTGCGGTTCATCACCAAGCTGCAGTTGTCGGCGGCGTTCAAAATGCCGTCGTTGTCCATGTCTAAGTCGCAGACGTCGCCAATGCCGTCACCGTCGGTGTCGGTGTTGTTCGAGTTCACGGTGAAGGGGCAGTTGTCGAACTTGTCGTCGATGCCGTCTTTGTCGCTGTCTTTGCTGCAGTCACCGGCCGGCATCACGCTCTGGTCAACGTTGGCAATCAACGGGCAGTTGTCTTGGCCGTCGAGCACGCCGTCGTTGTCGTCGTCGACGTCGCACACGTTACCGCCGCGCTTGTTGTCTAAACCACCGGCCACGAAGTCATGGTCGCTGTCTTCTTGGCCCGGGTTGGGAATGTTGGGGCAGTTGTCGACCGCGTTCAGAATGCCGTCGCCGTCGATGTCACCGTCGCACGCGTCGCCTTTGCCGTCACCGTTGGTGTCGAGCTGGCTGAAATTCGAAACACCGGCGCAGTTGTCGCACGCGTCACCCACGCCGTCGCCGTCGCCGTCTTCTTGGTTACGGTTGGGGGTAAATGCGCAGTTGTCTTTGTCATCGGCCTTGCCGTCGCCGTCGGCGTCGTCGGTGTACGCCAACGTCTTGCCGTCGTCGGTCATCGCCACCCACACCGAGCAACCGCACCCACAACCACAGCCACCGCCCTCTTCATTGGGACGGCCACAGTCAGCCCCGAGACACTCGGGGTTGTCTCCATTGTTCAACTGGGCATAGGCCGGCGCGGTCATCAGCACCGTACAAGCCAGCAAGCTCAACCTCGTTAGCGACTTCATTGTGTGCTCCTTTCGAACTCGGGTCTTCCTTAAGCAATCGGTGAACCAACCCCGTTTGGAACCAATCGCCCAGCAAAGTCAGTTGGTTGCAGCGGTACAACGGCTTGCACCGGCTTGAGCTGTAGAGAGAAAACCCCACCCAGTTGGGGGGCCGAACCCCCACGCGATGTAGGCCGATGCTGTACCTAAGAGCCTAAGACAAACTCTTCATTGGTGAAGGTAATGACGCCCGCCGGGTTGCGCCGGTTGGGAGCGATGAACTGCACCGGCGCCACGTAAAGCGAGCCGATACCGGTACCGCGGGGGTCATTCTGCCTGCCCACTTGAAAGTAAATGTAGACGTTGTTGATGCCGCGCTTGATGTTCGAAAACGGCGGGTTGGGTAGCTCCAACGGCGTCACCAAGCCCACGTTGTAAACGCGCAAGCTGTAGCACTGCCGGCCATCAGGCGTGGGGTCGACTTCTTTAACGGCGTAACCGTACGAGCGGTCAGCTTGAAATTCGATGTCGGCCGAGTTGGGGTCGGTGTGCTGCACAATTTCTTGCACGTTCGAAGTGCCGTCGCGATCGTTGTCGTTCAAGTCTTCAGGCAACAGCGGGTTGGTGCCGACGTGCAGCTCCACCAATTCAGGCACACCGTCACCGTCGCTGTCGCTGATGCACGGGTCGGTGCCCAGCACCCGTTCTTCACAGTCATTCAAGCGGTCGGTGTCGGTGTCGAGTGAAGCATTGCAACCGTTGACCCTGTCGAACACCAACGGGTTCATGCCCATTTTCACTTCGACACCGTCCATTAAGCCGTCGTTGTCGGTGTCGGCTTTGGCGGGGTCAGTGCCACGCGCGAGCTCGTCGTCGTCAGCCACGCCGTCGCCGTCGCTGTCGAGCAGCAATTGGCCATCACGTGCAATGGAGTTGCGGTTGAAAGCGATGAGCCGCTTCAAGGTGAGCGACTGCTGCAGCGAGGCATAGCTGATGCGGCTTTGCAGCGTGTTCACCAGGTTGCTGGGGTCGGTCTCAATCAGGTCAGAGCCGCCGGCGCGGGCAATTTCGGCGGCCTGAAAACGCGCCACCGGGTCGCTCGTCATGCGTACGTACACCGGCTGCACCACCACTTCACCGGCGCGGTGCTTGATGGCGAGGTTCTTGATTTCTTCAGTCAACCGGGTGAGCTCGCAGGTCGAGCAGCGCGCTTCGTCAGGCAAGAAGGCGTTGCACTGCGCGTTGATGCCGGGGTTGAAGTTGGGGTTGGCGCACGCATTGTCTTTGGCGTTCATCACCAACACCACCAGGTACCGCGCGCGGGCCACCAAGCCTTTGCAACCGGTTTGCATGTCACCCGCCACCAAACTGCCCGCCAGTTGCAGCGCTGAACGCACCGAAATGGGGCCTGCTTCTTGGTACGAGCTGTACTGTGAAATGGGCGAGGCCAAGTCAGCCGCGGGCACGTACGCCCCCTGCAAGCCACGCGCAATCGAGTGGTAGGCGACGAGCGAGAACGTCACCGCGGGAGAAGGAAATTGCGAAGCCAATTGCGTCAGGCCGTCGCCGATGGCGCTCTTAAGCTGTGGGTCGACGCCAGCGCCCCCTTCAACCGCGTACAACACCTTGACGGGAAACGACTCGCCCGCCGCGAGCGGCACGCACACCGTGCCAGTGAACTCGGCGCGATCAGGGCCTGAAGGGCCGTCAGCGCCCTGGTTGATAAGCCCCACGTCGGTGCACGAGAGCACCGCCAGCACGGCGCTTCCCCAAATCGCGCGTCTCATCGAGGGGCGAATCATGACCGAAGCCGTTTCAAAGCGAAAGCAAGTACGCAAGCAGGTTGTCGCGTTCGGCTTCGCTCAATGCGTTTGCCCGGCCATGTTTCGGCGCAAAGTCGACCACCACCTTGCGCAGCGGAAACCGCTCGTCAACCGTGACAGCTCCTTCTGGCGTGGCTGAAAGCCCCGCGGTGCCGGTGGTCAACAGGGGAAAAATGTCCCAAACGCCGAGCAGCGACGGCGCGCCGAAACCTTGAAAGTAAGGGTCTTGCATGTCGGGCCGCAGCGGAAACAGGTGTGGTGTACCCACATCGACGAAGCGGCCGCGCGTCTTCGGGTCTTGGTCTGTCGTGAAGTGCGGCGCGGGGTGGCACTCGGCACAACCGGCCTTGCCTTCGAAAAGGGCGAGCCCCGCCTTGGGGTGGCCGGTCTTGCCATCAGGCAACGTCAACGTGTCGACCGGCGCGCCATCAGCGCCGACAAAGGGGTTGGGCAACGTCACCACGCCCGAAGCATAGAGCGTGAGCGCTTCAATCTCTTCGGGAGTCAAATCAGGGTTGTGGTACCGGTTGCGCGCTCCCACGACTTTCACCGTTTCGCCCACGCTCCAGTGCGCGGCCGGCGTGAAATGTGGCGGCGTCTCGCGGCTGCCGCGAAGGGTGGTTGACCGGTAAATGCGCAACGGGTTCGTCTTCTCGAAAAGAATGCTCTCGGTGTGCCCTTCGAGATGACAGGTGTCGCAGGTCATCGCCGTGCGGCCAAAGTCAGCGTGGTAGAGCACCTGGCCCAAACGCCGCGTCTTTTGGCCGAGCGGATAGGTCACCTGCATTTGCGAGCGCCACACTGCTTTACCCTTGGCGGCTTGGCTGACGTCGAGCGTGGCCACGGTGGCAGTGAAACGATTCAACACATAGAGCGTCTTCTTGTCGGCAGAGAGCGCCAGTGCCTTGGGCCCAGAATGCAGCGAAACACCCGCCCGGTCATTCACGCCGAAGTCGTCTTTCGGCCGCACGAGGGGAAAACCGTCGGGCGGAGGCAACCCCACGTCTTGCAGCAGTGGGTTTTTCGCGCCGTCTTTCGAAAGCAGCGCGCGCAGGTCGACCACACGCACCAGCCCGAGCGCATCGTCAGCCGCGTAGAGCACCCCAGCCGCTTCATCGAGCGCCATCGCGTCGACCACGCCGGCACCGAAACCCCAGTGGCGGTCCCACTTTTTGGCATCACCATCGACGACGCCCACGCCGCTGTTCATCGTCACCTCCATTTTCTGGGGGTTGGGGCCGATGTTGGGGCCAATGCTGGCGACGAGAAGCCGGTGGGCCTTGGCGTGCCACAACACTGCCCGGGGCGCTTTGCCACCCATCACATAGCGAGAGAACGTCGCGGGCACCTCTTTCACCCGGCGCATTTCACGCGTGGGAGGGCCCAGCAGCGGCGTGCCCGGCATGGGCTGCACAGGCGCGTCGCTCACCACGCCCGTCTTCACGTCGAGCCGCTCTAACTGCCCGGTCTGTAGCGAGCCGACCCACAAACCGTTGGGCGTGAGCGCCATGGGGCCGGGGTTGGGAGCAACCGACGCGCGCCACAGCTCCTTCGCGCCTTCGGCGAGGTTCAGCGCCACCACCGAATCGCGCGCATGCTCGCTGACAAAAGCGGTGCTGCTTTTATTGTCGACCACCACAGACGCGGCGTACGCCGGCGCGGGCAGGCTCTTTTGTTCTGCTCCGTCAGACGAGACCAACTTCAACTCTGAGGAGTAGGCATGAGAGACGACGACCCATTCTTTGCCGGGGGCTTCATTCCACAGCGCCAACCCGTTTGGCCCGTCACCCACCGCAATGGGCGTCACCCGCTGCGATTTGAGATCTACCCTGTAGAGCGTGTCTTCAGTCGTAGACGCAATGAAGAGCCGGCGACCGTCGCCCGACAACACCATCGCGGTGAGGTCAGGAAACGCGGCATCGTTCACCAAGCGCAATGTCTGTGATTCGGTGGCAGGGCTACCCTGCAGCGTGGCGGCCACCGGCGCTTCAGCCAACGCGGGGGTCATTTTCAAGTCACCGGGCAGGCGAACGAAAGCGTGTTGGCCGTCGAGCACGGTGAGAGGAAACGCGCGGTTGATGGGCTCGCCCAACATCAACTGCGCCCCCGCGACCAAGTTCTCGCCGTACACCGAGAGCGGCTGAGAAGTTTGGTTGCTGATGACCCGCGGCCCCACTGCCGTCAAACGGGGGGCTGGGCTGGCAGCCGCTCCCGCATCGGGAACCGCCCTGGCTTCGCGCGTGTCGGCCTTTCGACAGGACAGTGATGTCAAACACAGCGCCACGAAAACGTAAGCAGGCTTCACGTCAGCATTCTCCTACCCGAGGGCAGATCTGCCCACCCTTTGTGCATGACAAAGAACCTCGACTCTTGCCGGCAACACAACCAGAATGGGTGTGTTTGAGCGTCTTGACCATGACGCGCAACGTTCGATTTAGTCGGAGTCTGCCCATGCGCCGATTTCTCTTCATGCTTTTGGCGGTCAACGTGGCGGTGGCTTTTGACGCCGCCGCGGCGAAGCCGAAAAAAGCGCCGGCCGCCAAAAAGGCCGCTCCGAAGAAAGAAGTGCCCTCGGTGAAGTTGAACAACGCCGAGGCTTCGGCGCCTGCGGCGGGCGAGCAAGTGCCGCTTTCGACGCGCGGCCCCACCCGCATCGACTTCGATGACCGGTTGATTCAGGGGCAAACCAATAAGTCGGGCGCGGTGTATTTGTATGATCGCAAAGAGCTCAAGACCCGATCGATGGTGAAGAAGAAAGAAAGCTTTCGCGATGAAATCATCGGGTCGCTGTACGACACGTGATGACAGCCTGGTAGTCGTCGTTTGGCAGTGAAGGAGCGCTCTTGAGCGGGAACGCCGTACTTCAAGTCGTGATTCTGCGCGACGGACTGCTCGTCGGAACTGAAGTCTTCGTTCCCGGCCAGTACGCCTTGGGGTCAGGAGAAAATTGCGAGCTGCGGCTCGATGACCCGCACGTGGCCGAAACGCACGCCCAACTGTTTTTTCAAAACGGCAAGGTGGCGGTGCAAGACCTCGGTGGCAACACCGGCGTTTTCGTCAACGGCCACAAAGTCACCGCGTGTGAAGTACGCCCCGTCGACGAGCTGGCGATTGGGCCCTTCAGCCTGAAGGTGCGCGTCATCTCGCAGCAAAAACCGCAAGCCAAACAAGGCCCTTCGCCTGAAATCGCGGCGTTGTTGGGCGGCCGTCCACCGGCGCCGAAACCTGCCGCGCAACCTCCCGCCCGTGCGCATGCGCAGGCCGCCCCTGCGCGCCCGCCTTCGGGAGCCACCACGCCGGTTCCTTCGACTGTCGTCTCTTCGCGCCGCATGGGCGTGGCGCAGCCGCAAGCGTCGGCCAACCCGATGTTCACCCCGCCCGCCGCCAAGCAGCAGTCGCATTTGCGCGCGGTGCAGCAGCCGCTCGAAGACGGCGAAAACAACCGCACTGAAGCGGTGAACGTCAGCCCTGAATTGCTGCGCCAAGCCGCTGAGCACACCGCGCGACGAGCCGATGCGCCGCAAAAGAGCGCGCCGCCTCCGGCCCCTCCTCCCGTGGCCAAGGCACCGGCCGCCAAGCCCCACGCACCGCCGCCCGCTGAACATGCGCCCGCCGCGGCCCGCCCTGCCCGCACGGGTGCGGTGCGCCCACAAGCGAAACGCAAAGCGGTGCCGTTGGGCATTGCTGCCGCGAACGAAGGCAAAGGCACGCCCAAGCTCTTCTTCGAGCTCTATTGGGGCGACATTCGCAAACAGGCGCGCAGCTTCGGCACCATCAAACCGAAGAAGCCAGTCACCGGTGGCGCCGACGATACCGCCGACGTGCCGCTTTACGGCTTCAACGTGCCCGACGGCAATTTCGGCAGCTTCGTGCTCGCCGAGCAGCAAGGCGACAGTTACCGGGTGTTCATTCCCCCGGGAGCGGCGCTCGAAAAGCGCGGCAACGACGGCAATTTTTACCCGCTGGGCGCCGATCAACTAGAGCAGATGCAGAGCGGCCGGCGTTTCGTCAGCCTCAGCAACGGCACCGCGCTGCGCTTGTCGGGCGACGGCGACATTTCGATGGTCGCCTATGTGCAGGCGCCCATTCCCCGGCCGTTCGTCAACCCGCTGCGGCGTTGGCCGTGGTTGGCAATTGCTTTCTTCTTGATTCTGTCCACCGGGTTGGGCGCCTTCATCATGTTCAACCCGCCCGAGACCGGCCCCGACTTCACCGGCAAGAACCTCACCCCGGTGGCGGTGAAGCTGATCAAACCCGAGCCTAAGAAGAAGGAAGAAGCGAAGAAGAAGCTCGAGGAAATCAAAGAGAAGAAGCAGGAAAAGAAGGTCGAGAAGAAACCTGAAGCGGTGAAAGAAGCGCCGAAGTTGGCGGTGAAGCCTCCGCCGATACCCAAGGCGCTCGAGAAGATTACCGCCGCGGGCCCCGCGCTGAACAAGCTGCTTGCCAAGTTGGACTCTGGCGGCGGCCCCGGCAAGAAAGACATGAAGAACGACTACAAGCTCTCGGGGCTCATCGGCAAACAGCCGATCGCCAACGCGGGCTTGGGCACCTTCGGCTTGGGCGGCGGCGGTTCAGGCGGCTCGGGCATCAAAGGCATTGAAACCCTGCGCGGCTTGGGCGGCGGCGGCATCGGCGCTTTGGGCGCGGGCCGGGTCGGCAAAGGCGCCGTGGGCGGAACGGTGACGCGCGCCACCTCGCGCACCATGGGCGTGCAAGGCACGATTGATAAAGAAGCGGTGGCCAAGGTCATCAACTCGCACTTGGCCGAAATTTCTGCCTGCTACGAGCGCGCATTGCTCAAAGAAGCGGGCTTGGCCGGCAAAATCGTTCTCGAGTGGAACATCTCGACCGCGGGCATTGTGACCACCGCGAAGACCAAGTCGTCGACGATGAAGAGCGCCGCGGTGGAAGGCTGCATTTTGAATTCGCTCAAAGGGTGGAAGTTCCCCCCGGCGAAGGGTGCGGGCGTCGTCATCAGCTACCCGTTCATGTTCAATTCAGTCGGGTACTGACGCTCTCGAGGCACCGTGGTGGAGAGGTCGAGCCCCTACACAGTGAAGCACGACAGCCACGGCGCGTTCCCATTGCGACGCTAAACCCAAAGCAAAAACAGTGACTTCTTACCGAGGCTCAACGCTTTGGGCGGGTCAGTGAACTGGCCCTCACCATGCAGCGCGCTGCATCGATGCCATCGCTCAACTTCGCTGCGCTCTCGAAGCCCTTCGCTCTCACCGTTCTCTTGGGCAGCGGTGTGCTGACCGCATGCCTGCCGACGCCCCAAGACCTGATGGACGGCGGGCCTGTGGTCGATTCGGACAGCGGTTTTTCTGATGCGGGCCCACCACCTGACGCAGGGCCGGCCCCCGACGCAGGTCCACTTCCCAGCGTGGCGTTGAGCATGAACGCGGTCGCGGTGCTCTTTCCACTGCCCGCAACGGGCTCGACGGGCCTGATGACTTTGGGCACCCCAGGGCGCGGAGGTCCGCTGCTTTCGCAAGCGCACTTCGCGGCAATTCCCGCGTTTTCAGACAACCCCCTGCCCGAGCTAGCTTACGGTGAATGGCGAATCGTCTCGGCGCGCATCGACCCCTGTTTTCCAACCCTGGCGTTGCTCGCCAGCAACCCGGCCGCATGCCGCCGCCAACTGCGGCTGGTGGCACAACCACACCCAGAAGAGAGCGCCACGGGTATCGACGACAACGCGATTCACTTGCTCTACGACTTGAGCCCAGCACAGTTCGACGATTTGGCGCGCCGCTGGGTTGAGCCGCTCAAGAACCAGCAGGGGGCCCGGCAAGAGCCACTTGGCGTCAGCCCCACCTTGCGCGCGCAGGGGCTTGAAGGCGCTTACGGCCAACACCTGCGCAGTCTCATTGCCGAATTCGCCGGCCCTGAAACGCTTTCTCAGCTGACCTTCATGGAAGGGCGCGGGGTGGCCTGGCAATTCGGTGGGTTTCGCATCACCGGCGCCTCACGGACAGCGCTGCCCATCGCCGCGTTGGCCCCGCCTGCCGAACAACAACTGACGACGGCCGCGCCCAACGCCCCTTTTGCTATCACCCCCGCGTCTGCCTTCAGCGAAGCGTTGGCGCCTCTTGCGGGCCACATCGTTTTCGACAGCTCGGGCATGACGGGCATGCTGAAACTCGACGCTCCCGAAGCTGAGGTGCGCGCGGCGTTGCAAAGCACCTTCGACATCGACAACCCGCGCACCGCGCACCACCCCGACAACGTCGACTGCTCTTCGTGTCACATCGCCAACCGGGCCCGGGCCCGCGCCGTGCGCGCCGGTGGGCAATCGCTCACGGGGTTGAATCGCTACCAACACCCATTTCGGCCATTGGAGCCAAGCAGCGAAGTCCCCGCGGCGCATGGCGAAGAGACGACAATGCAGCGTGCCTTCGGTTATTTGAATGCCCGGCCCGTTATCAACCCACGGGTCATTCACGAGGCGGCCGAAGTGGCCGACACCATTGAACGGCTTGTTTCGGCGCCATAGTTCCATGCACGCAGGCTGCCCTGTTTGTTTCAACGAATTCAGCTTGTCGCCCCCGAGCATCAGTCCACATGCAACGACTGCCGCGGTCTCGTCGAAGCGAAGTCGCGCCGGCCGGTCTTCCGGGGTCGATACAACGAAGGCCCCCGGTTCGCTACGAACGCGAAAGATCAATCGACCTGAGGACAACCCGGCGGGGGAATACCCCTGTTGACGACCCATGCCTGGCCCCCGTCTGGGGACGTCTCACAGCGGGCAACATATGAGTGATACGACGACTCGCAGAGCTGGCACGACATGCCCGCCGTTGAGCAAGGCCAGCTTTCCCTGGCATTGACGCATTCAGCCGTCATCGAACAGCCTGCATCCGAAAGGTCAATCGGACACGTCGATGCGTCCGACAATGAGGACGCGCACGCGACCCCCAATAACAGCAGGACGAGGAAAGTTTTTGTCACGAATGAAGATACTTTCATCGGGTTCAGCGTTCTCATGGGCAGCGGTGTGCTTACCGCATGCCTGCCGACGCCTCAACACCTGGCCGACAGCGGGCGTGCGGTCGATTCTGACAGCGGTTTTCCTGATGCGGGCCCACCGCCTGACGCAGGGACCGCCCCCAACGCAGGTTCACTTCCCAGCGTTGCGCTGAGCATGAACACGGTCGCAGTGCTCTTTACACCGCCCGCAACGAGCTCGTCGGGCCTGATGACTTTGGCAACCCCAGGGCGCGGAGGTCCGCCGCTTTCGCAAGCGCACTTCGCGGCGCTGCCTCCTCCGGCCGAACAACAACTGACGACGGCCACGCCCAACGCACCTTTTTTCATCCCCCACCGCGTCTACCTTCAGCGAAGCGCTGGCGCCTCTTGCGGGCCACATCGTTTTCGACAGCTCGGGCATGACGGGCATGCTGAAACTCGACGCTCCCGATGCTGAGATGCGCGCGGCGTTGCAAAAACACCTTCGACATCGACAACCCGCGCATCGCGCACCACCCCGACAACGTCGATTGCTCTTCGTGTCACATCGCCAACCGGGCCCGGGCCCGGGCCGTGCGCGCCGGTGGGCAATTGCTCACGGGGTTGAATCGCTACCAACACCCATTTCGGCCGCTGGAGCCAGGCAGCGAAGACCCCACTTCGCGCATTGTTTCACAGGTTAAGAGTCACCCGCCGCGGCGTTGTCGCTTCACAGTTCGCCGACTAGATGCACGACTGCGCCGCGCGAAACAGAACGCGCGACGAAAGTCACGAACGTAAACAACGCATTTAAGGGAGAGACATCAAATGATTCGGTTGAATTCGGCCCTGCTGGGTACGGTTGTGTTGGCACTGGCCGGGTGCGGTGTTGGTACCGCGCAAGAGCTTTCTGAAGAAACGAGCCTGGGCACTTCGCGCCAAGAGCTTAGCTGTGGCGTCATGCGCACGGGTGAATCGCTACCGCGTGGGCAAATTTTGTGGAACTGCAACGGCAGCGCATACCTGTACCACCAGAACGACGGCAACATCGTTCTCTATACACGAGCGGGCAGGGTTCTCTGGAGCCCGAACACGTACGGCCGGGGCTCGGCGGTGTTGACGCTGCAACCTGACGGAAACTTGGTACTGTCGAACTCGGCGGGCCAACCCGTTTGGAGCACCGGCACTTGGAACTCACCTGGCGCGGTGGTTCGCCTGCAAGACAACGGCAACTTCGTCATTTATGACACGGCAGGCCGAAACGTTTGGAGCACCGAAACGCTGGTCAACTCGCCGTACTGCACGTTGCTCGGCTGCGACACACAGTTCACCGGCATCTGCACGTACGACTGCACGAACGTGCCCGCGCGCCCTTGCCAAGCCACTGGGTGCCAAACCAACGCCCAAGGTCGCTACATCTGCTTCACCCAATACCCGGCCGTCGCGTACTGCCAATAAACAGTGGTCGTCTCTTGGTGAGTACCTAAGGGCGGTAGGCATCGCGTCTGCCGCCCTTGTTATTTACCTTACGGAGCTTTGCCATCACCATGAAAGTACACCCAGGGTCGCAAGAAACGACCCGTGCGTTGGCGACGGGCATCGGTATCTGCCTCGCGCTCAACATCACGGCACAAACAGTGCTCGCGTACACGGTGACCGACCGTCACTTCGGCAGCGTGATGCAAATTGCGCTCGCCTTCTGTCTCTTCGGCAGCCTCATCACCGTGCCCTGGTGGCCGATGAAGGCGCTCAAGGCCCGCACACCCTTCGAACGCCGCGAGCACATGAGCGTGACGTGGGTGATTCTGAGCTGCATTCCTCATGTCACGTGGGAACTGGGCTGGGTGCTTTTTCACCCCCAAATCTTGGCCGCCAAGGGCACTGCGTGGGCCGAGCCGTGGTGGCGCTACATCGACGGAGGTGATGACCGCTACCTGCACGCCGACCCCACCATGTGGTCGCTCGAAGCCCTGGCGGCCGTCTGGGGCATTGTGGGCATCTTCTCGTTGGTGCGTTGGTACAAAAGTCAGCGCCGCGACGTCGGAGCGCTCTACGGTTTCTTGGGGCTGATGGCGTTCGATTTCTTGGCCACCTGCGTCTACTACCTAAGCGAAGCGGCGGCCGGCTTTCCCCACGTACGTACCACTGAAGACTTGGTGGTGAAGTTCATGTTGGTAAACAGTTACTGGTTGTTCATGCCCTGGGTCGTCTCGGGGTGGATAGTCAAGCGCATCGCGCTGCTGCATTCGAACGCCGCCGAGTAGGGCCTGGCTGCGCTGACGGCGAAAATCATTTCGTCAAGTGATGCTTGTAGGTTGATGTACCGAAATCAGGTGCACTTCATTCTTGCGTAATGACTGCCGGCGCAGTTGCATTCGCTTTCGGCTGCCCCCAATCGACATCGTGCTGCTCGCGGCTCCCACTACGGAGATGACGTGAAACACACCCTACTTTTGTTGTGTCTCGCCGTGCCCAGCGCGGCGTTGGCGCAAATCGACGCGCTTGAAAACCCGGGCTCCGTCTCTGCCATTCAAGAGCGCGCCTTTCGCATGAGCCACGAGCTCACCTTGGGAGTGGGTTCGCTGCCGCTCGACGCCTTTTACAAAGGCTTCTTCGCGCAGGTTTCGTACACGTACCACTTCACCGACAGCTTCGCCTGGCAGGTCGGTCGCGGCGGCTACAGCTACAGCCTGAAAACCGGTTTGCGCGAGCAGCTCGAAAAAGACTTCGGCGTCATACCCACCGTGTTTGAAGAAGTTCAATACATGGTCGGCTCAGACCTGCTGTGGAAACCGTTCTACGGCAAGGCCGCGGTGCTGAACACCAGCGTTATTTATTTCGAGACCCACCTGCTCGCCGGCGCTACCGTTTTCAAGTTCACCAATGGTTTCAAGCCCGCACTCAACTTGGGCTTGGGCTTTCGCATCTTTCAAAACAAAGTCATCAGCTACCGTTTAGACATCACCGACAACATCGTCTTCTCGCTGCAGCAGAAGCCGTTCAACGTGATGAGCATTCAATTGATGCTCGCGCTCAACTTCGGCGCCACTGAGTGACTTTGAGAGGGCTCCTCATGAAGCAACTGTCCGTACTGATGGCGGCGGCGCTCGCCTTCGCTCCAATGGCGTTGGCGGCTGCTGCTCCCGCGGGTAGCGCAGTCGACCCGGTGACGGGTGAAGCTACGCAAGGTAAGCCGAAAGACGCTGCCGCTGCTCCGGCCGCGGCGACTTCGACTGCCAAGCCCGGCGCGCCGGCTGAAGCCGCGCCCGCCGCCGCGCCGCAGAAAGTCGACCCCAAGCTCTTCGACCAAGCCCTGCAAGACTACTTTGGCGGCAGCCCCAAAGAGGCCGCGGCCAAGCTCTTCACCTTCACTGAAAATGTGCCCGCCACCGACGAGAACTACGCCTGGGCGCAGTTTTTCTTGGCCAAGTCACTCATTGACTTGGGCCTGCGTCACGCCGGCGCGGTGTACCTGGCCCGCATTGCCCGCGAGCGCACCAACCCCGCGGTGCTGCCCAAAGCCCTGGCCGAGCTGCAGACCTTGACCGACTTGCCACACGACGAGCGCATGATTGACGAGCAAGTCTTCGGCGCTCTCGACTTGGGCTTCTTGCCCGAAGACATCGCCGGTTACGCGCACTACCAACAAGGCCTGGTGGACTTGAAGGTAGGCAACGAGCGTTGGGCCAACACCCATTTCGCCAAGTTGGTTCCCGGCAGCCCCGAGCACTCGCGCGCCAAATACGCGCTGCTGGTGACGCGGCTAAAGACGAACAAAAAAGACTTACCCAAAGAAATGATTGACGAGTTCTTCGAGCTCGCCAAAGACCACAACCTCACGCTCGACGCCCGCAACGACGCGATGCTCGCGGTGGCCCGTTTGCGCTACGAGCAAAAAGACTACGCAGGAGCGCTCCAAGCGTATGACTTGGTGAAGCTGCCTGCGTTAGACCCCGGCCGTGCCACCCTGTACTTAGAAGAAGCGTGGACCCGCTATCAGCTGGGCCAAATTCACGCCGCGATGGGCATTTTGACCACCCTCGACGCGCCGTCGTTTCGCGACGAGTTCTTGCCCGACAAGTACATTTTGCGCGCCTTCGTTTACCGCGACCTGTGCCACTATTTGCCCGCCAAGCGCGCCGCCAAAGAGCTCACCCGCCGCTTCGCTGATTCATTGGAAACACTGCGTGAACGCGATGATTTGACGCAAGACCCGCGCTTGCGCCGCGCCGCCAGCTCGCATGGGCAGACCAAACGGGCTGAACGCTTCTTGAACTCCGTCGAGCTCGAAGGCGAACGCCTGGGCCGCTACGCCGGCACCTTCGGTGAACGTTTCTTCTCGTACCTCACCCGGCTGTACGACTTGGCCCGCGCCGAGGCGATGCGTGTTTTTCAGCAGCGGCTCGAAGAATCGGTGCGTGAAGAAGCTGACAAGCTGTTGCGCGCCGCCGAGCAAGTGCGGCTGATGGAATACGAGGTGGGGTTGAAGCTCTACGAGCGCATCAAGAAGGGCTCCAAATTGGTGGTGAACATCGAAGAGGCGGCACTCGAGCCGAACCAGGTCGCGTTTCGTTTCAAAGAAGAATACTGGAACGACGAGCTGCGCAGTTACCGCTTCTCACTCAAGTCGCGCTGCATCGAGGAGACCGCGCAATGATGCTCGTGCCCCTGGTGCTCACCCTGTCTTTGGCCCAGTTGCCCGCCTTCTTGGGCGGCAAGCCAAAAACTGAAAACCCCATCGTCACCAAGGCAAAAGAAAAAGAAGAGCTGGTGGCCAAGCTGCGGCGCGACATTTTCAAGGTCGACCGTTCTATCGGTGAAACCAACAAGCTCATCGCCAAGAGCCGCAACGCGCCTTACTTGCCTGACCTGCAGTTTCGGCTCGCCGAGCTGTACGTCGAAAAGAGCCGCTATGTGTATTACCTGCAGGCCGAAACCCGCGCCGAAGGCACCAAGGGCGCGTTGGTGTCGCCTGAAACGAAGCTGCTCAAGCAAAAGGCGATGCAGATTTACAACCGCATTTTGCGCGAAAACGCCGACTTCAAAGACGGCGACAAGGTGACGTTTTATTTGTCGCACGAGCAGCGCGAAATGGGCGAGTTCGACAACATGCTCAAGACGCTGGGCGACTTGATTAAGAAGTACCCTTCGAGCCCGCTGCGCCTCGACGCTGAGCAAATCATCGGCGACTACTGGTTCGACAAGGCCGACCTGGTGCAGGCCGAAGAGCACTACAAAGCGATTCTCGATGCGCCCCCGTCGCCAGTGCACGACCTGGCCCGCTACAAAATGGGGTGGATTCGCATCAACCAGGCCAAGCACGCCGACGCGGTGACGTTCTTCGAAGCCGCCGCCGCGAGCGCGCCTTTTCCCGGAGTAGACCAGGCCAAGGCGCTCAACGTGAAACGCGAGGCCTTGCTCGATTTGGTTTACAGCTACACCGAGTCGCGGCCCGCCAAGGGCGCGTTGCAGTACTTCGAGAAGCTCTCAGAGTCGCGCGCCACCTATGCGTTGGCGTTGGACAAGCTGGGCAACCGCTACTTCATCAAGCAGCAATTCGAATACGCGATACCGACACTGCGCAAGTTGATGGAAGTGCAGCCCGACCCCGAGCTCGAAGTGGAGCGGGTGGGCAAGTTGTACGACTCCATCAAAGCGGCCAAGGCCAAGGTGCTGCCCAAGCCTGAAGACGTGGGCTTTCTGGTGCGCGCGGCGATTCAAATCAAAGTCGACCCTTCGAAGACCGAAGCCGACCGCAAGAAGACGCTGCTCGAGCTTGAAGAAATGGCGCGCGACTTGGCGACCACGCTGCACACCCAAGCGCAGAAAAAAGAAGACAAGAACCTCTATTTAGAAGCGGCCAGTGCTTACGAAGAGTACCTCTCGCTCTTTCGGCCCAAGCAATACGTGACGACGATAATGCAGAACCGTGCCGACGCGCTGTTCAGTGCGAAGCGCTTTCACGAAGCGGCGCGTCAGTTCGAAGAGCTGGCGACCTATTTAGACCGCTCCAATGCCGTCGCCAAGAAAGATGGTAAGGGCGAAACCGCGGGCACGTTAGACGACGCGAAAGACGCGGCTTCGGCCAAACCGGCGGCGAAAGACGCAAAGGGCGCGCCTCCCAAAGACGCCAAGCTGGCCGCGGTGGCCGCCATCAACACCAAAGAGCAAAGCACCCAAACGGTGGGCGAAAAGAAGAGCCACGAAGAAGCGCTCTATGGCGCGCTGTTGTGCCACTATTCATCGCTCAAGCCGGGTGAAGTCGAACGGCTCAACGCCTATGAAGTGGCTGACGCGCGACAAGCGCTGAAGTTAATGGGCGCCAGCTACATTGCCCGTTACCCGCGCAGTGAGCACGCGTTAGAAGTGAAGTTCAACATCGCCCGCGCGTACTTCGAAGACGGCGACTACCCAAAGTCGGCCGAGCTTTTTCGCGACTTCGCCATCACCCACCCCGACCACAAAGACGCGTCGGTGGCTGGCAACCTGGCGTTAGACAGCTTGCGCCAAATCAACGACTTCAAGGGCATCGAGGCCACGGGCAAAGCGTTTCTCGCTTCGAAGCTGCCCGCCAGCTTCTTGAATGACGTGCGCAAAATTCTCACCGAGACCAAGAGTGAGGCCTTGGGCGAATTGGCGCTGCAGAGCTCAGAAGAAACGGGCGACGTGGTGGAAGGTCTGCTCAAAGTGGCCGACGAAAACAAAGGCGCTGAAATTGGAGAGAAGGCGCTCTACGGCGCATTCAGCGCGTCGCGTGACAAGCGCGACGGCCGCAAAGAGCGTGAAATCGGCGAACGTTTCATGAAGGAATACCCCAAGTCTCAATACCTCTCTGACGTGCTCAACACCTTGGGCCGCCACGCCGCTGAAGGGGGCCGCTACCAAGAAGCCGCCGGGTACTTCGAGACAATGGGCCAAAGTTTCAAGGGCGAGGCCACGGGTCTCGACTCCACCTTGGCTGCGGCACGCTTGCGCATGGCAATGGGCGATTACCCCGCGGCGATGAAGGCGTTAGACGCTGCCGCCGAACAAGCCGGCGCCCGTAAAGCCGAAGTGCTGGTGCTGATTGCGCAAACGCGCATGAAGATGAAGGAGCCTGAAAAGGCGCGCGCGGTCGCCGAGCAAGTGTTGAAGCTCGACAAGGTGAATTCAGCCGCCGCGGCCATCGTGGCTGAAGTGCAGGCCACCAGCCGCAGCAATGAAAAGCCTGACGCCTTGGTGGCGCTGCTCACCCAAGTGACCAATTCGCCCACCGGCCAAAATGAAGAGACGGCCAAGGCGCTCTGGTACCTGGGTGAAATCATGTACCGCCAGTACAAAGCGCTTGGGGCTGACCAGGTAGAACAAAAGGTGGCGATGCTCCAGCAACTGCAGGGCATTTACAACCAAGCCGCGTCAATGGGCTCGGCCGAATGGGCGGTGGCTTCGCTGTGGCGCATCGGCAATGGGTTGCAACACATCGCCGACACGGTTGAAGCGACACCGGTGCCCGCCGGTTTGTCAGCGGCTGAAGTGCAACAGTTTCGCACCGCTGTGAAACAGCAGGTAGACCCGCTGAAAGAGCAAGCCAATGGCGCTTTTCAAGCCTGCTTAGACCGCTCCGAACAATTAGAGGTTTTCACCGCCGCGGTGGTGGGTTGCCGCAAGAAGACCGACGAAGCGTCGAACCCGTTGAGGGGCCACCCTGCCGAGCGCGCGGTCAACGCCGACGAGCTGCAGAAAAAAGCCGAGCAAACGCAAAACGCCGCCGACTTCGAAGCATTGGGCTTGGCGTACTTGGGCGGCTACCAGGTGAAGAAAGCGCAAATGGCGCTCACCCGGGCCATCGAGCTCGAAGACAGCCGGGCCACCGCGCACAACGCTTTGGGCTATGCGCTGTTGCTCGACGGCGAAGCCAATGGGGCCCGCGCTGAATACGGCCGGGCGCTCGAGACCGACCCCACGCTCGAAAAAGCCCGGGCCAACATCGGTGCGCTGAAGTGCCGCTTCGCCGACACCGAAGGCGCGAAACGCGAGCTGTCGGTCATCAAAGACACCGCCAGCCTGGCCAGCCCCGACGTTGACCCAGAGTGGAAGAGCTGCCGCTGATGATGCGCACCGTCTGCACCACGCTGGTTGTGCTGTGTCTGGCAGCCTGTGGCGGCGACGGCAAGCCGCCTGCGCCCAAACACCAGCTCGACGGCAGCCTGCTCGAGCTGATGGACCTTGGCTACGACGAGGTGGTGCTCACCGAGACGGTCGACGACATTTCGATTCGCTTCGTGCGCAAATTGGGCGCGTCAGAAGAAACGGTGCTCAAGGTGTCGATGGCGCTGCTCGACTTGATGTGGGTGGCGGGCAAGCCGGTCGATTTGACTGAAACGCTGTCGACGGGCGCGCAACGCGGCGTCATTTCGCGCAACGTCACCAATGACCCGCGCACGGTGTTTCCCTTGTTGGCGCGCGGCACGCTGACCTTGAATTCCATACCCATGCAGAACCAGCGCACGCAGGGCAATTTTCGCGTCACCTTCATTAACGGTATCGAGCCGGCGAGCGGGCACACGGCGTACGGTTCCTTCGAGGCGAACAACCCATGAAAAAGCTCTCGTTCCTCGTGGTGTGCGCAGCGCTCTTCGGCGCCTGGTCAGGCTGCAACCGCTACGGCAAGCACGTGCCAGGCAACATTCTCGAGAAGCTGCCTTACGAAGCGCGCATCGAGCTGTTGGAAGCCGAAAATGACTTGGCCATCGCCATTGACCGCGTCGACGAAGCCCACGCCGACATGTTGCGCATGCGCGAGCAGCTGCGCCGCGGCAAAGACCGCCTCAAAGAAGCCGAGCGCGAAGTGGGCGCGGCTGACGATGCCAATTCGAAAGCCATCGCGCAGCTGGCGGTGACTGAAGGCGAAGCCCGGGTCGAATGGCTGCGGGCGCGTCAGCGGCTCAATGTGAGAGATCAAGACTTGGCAGCCCTGGCGTTGCAGTGTGCCCAGGCGCGCTTCGAGCAGGCCCGGTTGACCGCCTCGCGCAAAGCCAAGCTCGAAGGGTCAGAATCGTACGACCCAAAAGACTTCGAAGCGCAGGTAAAGGCGTGCGACGCCGACTACGCCGAGCAGAAGAACGAAGCGAAAGCGTTGGAAAAAGAAGCCGAGACCGCGCGCGCAGCTTGGGAGCAGACGCGGTCGGTTTTGGCGAAGAAAACGTTCGACGCCAGGGCCAGCCCTTTCGTCGAGTGAGCTTTTGTTGAATTCTTGAACGGGGGTCGAAGCCGATGAACGCACTTCTCGTCGTCACCATGGGCGTGCTCGCGGCGGCCCCCGATGAACAGGCCGCGCTCAAGCGCACCATCGCGGTTGAAACGTCGAACTTGCAGCAAGCGCCTGACGACGTTGAGTCACTCTACCGTCTAGGCCTGGCTTACGTGTCGCTGGGTGAAGCGTCGAAAGCGGTGAAGCCGCTCGAGGCGCTGCTCAAAAAAGACCCCGACATGGTCGACGGCAAGCTGTTGCTCGCCCGTGCTTACCGGCTCGCAGGTGACGGGCAGAAGGCCAAGACGCTGTTAGACCAGGCGATTCTTTCGTTGCCCGACGACGTGTCGTTGCGCGCCGAGCGGGGTCTGCTTGCCCGGGTGCTCGACGAGACCGACATCGCCATCGACATGTACAAGAAAGCCACCGAGCTGGCCCCCAACGACGCGGAGCTGCGCTTCAATTTGGGCGAGGCGTTGCAGAAGCGGGGCCGCGCTGACGAAGCAATTGGCGCGTACCGAGCGGCAATCGACTTGAAGCCCGAGCTGAACGCGGCGCGCATCAACCTGGGCAAGGCACTCGCCGAAAAAGGTTTGTTTGGTGAAGCGAAAGAGATGTTGCTGTCAGTGAGCAGAACGACACTCGCCGACCCCGAGGCGCATTACAACTTAGGCGTGCTGTGGATGCGTGAGGGCAAGCTCTCTGAGGCAATGAGTGAGTACGAGCGCGCACTGGCTATCAACCCCAAGCACGCCGCGGCGCAGAACAATTTGGGCGTGGCGCTCGACGCGCGGGCTGACCACAAAAAGGCGCTCGAGGCCTTCAAGAAGGCAGTCGAAGCCGACCCCAAATACACCGAGGCGTTTTTCAATTTGGGCCTCTCGTATTTTCGCCTGGGAGAGAACGCGAAGGCGACCAAGGCCTTCGAGCAGGCGCTCAAGCTCGAGCCGCGTGCTTCGGGGCCGTACACGCAGTTGGGCGCGCTGTACTTGAAGCAGGGCAAGAAAGACCGCGCGGTTGAAGCGTTCAAAAAAGCGGTGGAACGCTCGAAAGAAGAACGCCGCACCAACACCGACGCGTTTCGCGGTTTGGCGCTGGCCTACTTGTCACTCGGCAAGACGAATGAAGCGGTCGAAGCGTTGAAAGAAGCGGTGAAGCTTTTTCCGGGTGATGTGCAGACCCACGCTGCGCTGGGTGAAGCGTTGATTGCGCAGGGCAAGTACAAAGAAGCGGTGGTTGAGTTTAAAGATCGCCTCAAACTCGACAACTCGACCGAGGGCAAGCTCGACCTGGCGCGGCTGTACGCCAAAATGCGCTACGGCAAAGAAGCGATGGCGCTGCTTGATGATGTGTTGAAGAGCGAGCCGAAGAATGGCGCCGCGCTGATGGCGAAGGTCGATTTGCAGTTGGCAATGGGTGACTACTCAGGCGCCGATAAGCTGCTCGCCGCGGCGATTAAAGACGACCCCAACGACTCTGAAGCGCTGTCACGCTACGGCATCATGCATTCACGCATGGGCCGGCCCGACAAAGCGATTGAAGCGTTGGACAAGGCGGTGAACAAAGACCCTACCCTGCTCGAAGCGCGCGCCGAGCTGGGCTTCATTTATGTGCGGGGCGGCGACGTCGACCGCGGCATGGCGATGCTGGCCGACGTGCTGACGATTGAGCCACGACACGCGCTGGCGCTGCACTACTTGGGCGTCGCGTACTATTTGAAGGGGCAAGAGAAGAACGCGGAAGATTCGTTCAAGGCCTCAGCGGCGGTTGATGCCACGTTTCCCGACCCGCTCTTTTCGCTCGGCGAGCTGTATGAGCACGCGGGAAAGATTGAAGAGGCGAAGAAGGCGTACAAGGCCGCGACCGAAGCCAACCAGCTGGGGCACCCCGAAGCGAAGAAAGCGCTCGCCCGGCTGTCGGCGAAGGGCTCGTAATACAAACATTCACGAGAGGTCGAGTTTCATCAACGAGGTCGCGACGCAGCGCCGACGTCGCCAGACTTAACGTCTGAGGCGCATCGTCGTGAGACGCCAGAATGAGAGGGACGCTTACGATGCGGAGCCTGGCGATCCCGGGTAATCACCTTGAACATGAACCCGCACGACTCGGGAAGGCGCAGCCGAACTTCACAATGAAATGCACCAAACGCCCGCTGCGACCAAACAGGCATGACTGCACCTCCGAAGCGAATAGCTCCTCAAAAACGATTTCAACCAGCGCGTCGTTGGGGCCGAGCCGCTTGAGAGTTTTCAGCCTCGTCGTCGACTTGGCCCGCGACATCCAGTGACGGTTGCGTCAGCTGCTCCCTTTGAGCTGCTCAGTTTCAGGCGCACCTTCGCTTTGCTCATCGTGCTGGTGGTGCTGCCTTCTGCGGGCTTGTCTGACTTTGGAGTACTGGCCATCATCAACGAGCGCGCGGCGGTCGAAGACGAGATTCATTCTGAGAGCGGATTCGCGCAAAAACGCCGCGCTCGAGCCCGCCCACCGTGGTGCGTTTTCTCAAGGGGCGACCTTGACGATCCCTCTGTCGATATCGCGGCGCAGCTCATGAATGTATTTGTAGTTGGGGTTGCAAACCGCGTTTCCCTCGACGAACCCGGTGCGAATGGTGCTGATCGGGTGGCTCTTGACGAAGTTGCCCGCGGGAATGGCGGTCCAATTTAGCCCGTCAGGGCTGGTGTAGAAATCTTGATTTTCATAGGCCGTGAAAAGAACGTTCGCGTCTGAATTGCTGGCGACGAAATCACCGTTCGGTGCGACCGCCACTGCCCCCAGACGAATATCGGCGGGCATCGCGGTCGTATTCCACGTGATGCCGTCAGTGCTCGTGTACCGATTGTTGCTGCCCCAGGTCACGAACTGATTGAGCTTGGGGTTGAAGACGCCGTGCCCTTGCAGCGGGCCGATTTGGGTGGCCTGCCATGTTTTTCCACCGTCGGCGGAGCGGCAGACGTTCCCTGCGTTGTCCCAGATGACGACGATGCCGCTGGTGCTCTCAGCGCTCGACCCCGTTTCCAGTGACGGGGCGCAGGGCGGATTCGCGGCGGGCTGCTTGAAGGTCTGCCCCCGGTCATCGGTATAGTAGAACGTGCCGTTGGCGATGATGATGTGGGTCTTGTGAACGGTGCTGTAAATGGCCTGTCGCGCCACGTTTCGCAGACTGTTAGCGCTGTCGGCCCAAGTCGCTCCATTGTCATTGGAAATGTAAGAAGGGTTCCAGGAGTGAAGAATGAATTGCCCGTCTCCGTAGCTGACGGCGCCTGAACCGGGGTTGGTGATGAAGGTTGTCTTCCAGTGAATGCCGTCGTGCGAAGTCTGCACGGCTTCAATCGAAATGTTTCCCCAGCCATAGTTGACGAGGAGCGTATTTTCGCTCGAGGCCTGGCCCTTGGCGATTTGGTACCCGTGACTGCAGTCGCACAGCACCGGCGTGCAGGTGCCATTCTCTTCGCGCTGGTAACAATCGTTGTTGTCGCATTGCGCGGTGGTCGAGACGTGACCGCAGACCGCTTCGTCCCCCGAGAGATACCAAGACGTGTGCTTCCAAGAGCGTCCGTTATCGCAAGAGATGTCCACGCGACCGAAGTGACCGTGGGCAATCAGCACGGGTACTTTGACGACGCCTCCGTCGGCCGAACCCGCGTCGCTCTCACCGCCGCCGCTGCCTCCATCGCTTTCACTGCCGCCCCCTCCGCCGTTGCTGCCTCCGCCGCTGCCTCCGCCGCCGCCACTGCCATTGCCGCCGCCCACGGGTGAGGGGCCACCATCTGAAATCAAATCGGTCTTCGCGGGTCCGAACTCGCCCATGCAACGAGCGAGCAAGAAGGCGACGGCCAGGAGAGGCAGTTTTCGAAAGAGCATGCTGTGCTCCGAAGAGGAACAGCGGGTGATTCCCCTTTGACCGCTGAGAATTCTAGCTCACCGTCTACAGCAAGGGTCAACGGCGCCCCACCACAATGTTGAGTTCGCTCACCTTCTCCGACGCGCGCTCACATGCGAAGTTGGCACTGCCCGGCTGAGCAACTCGATGTTCTGGCACAGCAAGGGTTGTGAACTGTTTCCAACAAGGGCCCCGTACCCCGCGATTCGCTCTCGCAGCCGCTGCCAATCTGTTTGTGAAATGAGCCCTAGCCAAAGCCATCTCCCCCGCCGCGGTATATAGACGACGCCCGTGGATGCCCTGGCGAAACTCGAAAAAAAACCTGCTCGGTCACGTGGGCCGGGCGATCAGCGACTGAAAGCTGATTGAGGCCGGCGACCGGGTGATGGTAGCGATTTCCGGTGGGAAAGATTCGTACACCATGCTCCACGTGCTGCGGCTGTTGCAGCAGCGCGCGCCGGTGGCGTTCGAAATTCTCGCCGTCAATTTAGACCAGGGCCACCCCAATTACCCCGGTGACAAGCTCGAGGCTTGGCTCGTCGCCAACGGCTACTCGTACCGCATGCTCAAGCAAGACACGTATTCCTGGTGCTCGATAAGCTCAAGCCGGGGCAAACGCAGTGCTCGCTCTATTCACGCTTGCGCCGCGGCATTTTGTACAACGCAGCCGTCGACCTGGGCTGCAATAAGATCTCGCTCGGCCACCACCGCGATGACCTCATTCACACGCTGCTCTTGAACCAGTTTTTTGGCGGGTATCCTTAAATGAAGAAGGAGGCCCAATGGCGCAAGAGGGAAGATTGACCAGAAGAATACTGGGCATGCTGCCGACACGATGATGACGAGGGGAAAAATCGACGTCGACGCCATTGAACGCGCACCCCAAGGCGCCTGACGTTCTCCCCCAAGCACCCTGGCGACAGGAGCAATTTCGCTTTTTAGTACAAGGGTAAATCGATGGTCGCGTACTTCGACCGATTCCAGGCGTAGAGGGCGTTGGTGAACAGTAAGCCTCCGAAAGCGATGACCGACAAAACAGAGCCGCCGTAGCGCCAGCCCGGTGATGTTGCCCATGTGAAAAAGGCGGCGGCGATGGCCAGCAAGACCAATGCAGAAAACGCCATGGCGCAGTGGCGCCAAAAACTGACGACGGTGAATTGCTGTTGGCAGCTGCCGCATTGGTAAATGTATTCAGTGCCTGCCGGCAACCCATTGATGCGCTCGCGGGTAATTTTTGTGGTCACCGCGTTTTGCCCACAAGTGCAAAGTCGAAGCGGAGGTCCGTCGCGGTAACGGAGGCGAGGTGGGGGAGCCCCCGGCACGACAGGGTTCATCTTGTCGCGTCGCAGCGCAAGCCAGCCCCAGAGCGAAAACCCCAAGGGGAAGATGGCGCAGCCCATGATCACACCCATCACCATGAAGATGATGGCGTGACTTCTTGGCACGAGCGTGAATTGGGCGCCGCAAGCGTGGCAGCGAAAGTCACGCGTGGTCTGATTCGTCGGCGTGCCCCAGACGGTGTGTCGCCATTCCATCGAAAGCAAAACCGCCTCTTCGCCACACTTTGCGCAGCGACGAACTTCTGGAGCGAAAGCCGTCAAAGAGCTCATTTCTCTTATGACGCCTTGGCATTAATTCGTGCGCAGAAAAGTTTGCACAAACGAGGCTGAAACCGCACCGCTCAAAATCTTCAACGGTGCGGCGTTCATCGAAAAAATGCTTAGAACTGGTGCGCTTCGGTTGATTCTTTGAGCGCTAACGTCGAGGCGTTACCCTGGGCAATCACCTCGGCCACCTGATCAAAATAACCGGTGCCCACTTCGCGCTGGTGGCGCGTCGCGGTGTAGCCCTTGCCCTCGGCGCCAAACTCCGCCTTCTGAAAGTCGGCGTAAGCGGCCATGCCCGACTCTTTGTACTTCGCGGCCAAATCGAACATGCCGTAGTTCAAAGAATGAAAACCCGCCAACGTGACGAACTGAAACTTGTAACCCATTGCCGCGAGCTCGCGCTGAAACTTGGCAATGGTGGCGTCGTCGAGCTTCTTCTTCCAATTGAATGACGGCGAGCAGTTGTACATCAGCATCTTGCCGGGGAACTTGGCGTGCACCCCTTCGGCAAATTCTTTCGCTTCTTTGAGGTCGGGCGTCGACGTTTCACACCACACCAGGTCGGCATACGGCGCGTAGGCAATGCCTCGGGCGATGGCGAACTTCAACCCGTCGTCTTTCAACCGGTAAAAGCCTTCAGCGGTGCGGTCTTTCGAAGCGATGAAGGGCACGTCGCGCTCATCGTTGTCGTTGGTAATCAACTTGGCGCTGTCGGCGTCGGTGCGCGCCACAATCAACGTCGGCACGTCCATCACGTCGGCGGCGAGCCGGGCCGCGACCAAGGTGCGAATGAACTGCGACATGGGCACCAACACTTTGCCACCCATGTGGCCACACTTCTTTTCGCTGGCGAGCTGGTCTTCGAAGTGCACCCCCGCGGCGCCCGCTTCAATCATCGCCTTCATCAATTCGAAAGCGTTGAGCGGCCCACCAAAACCCGCTTCAGCGTCAGCCAACATCGGAGCAAACCAATGGGTCTGGCTCTTGCCCTCGGCGTGCTCGATTTGATCAGCCCGCTGCAACGCCTTGTTGATGCGGCGCACCAGCTGCGGCACCGAGTCAACCGGGTACAAGCTTTGATCTGGGTACATTTGCCCCGACGTGTTGGCGTCGGCGGCCACTTGCCAACCCGAAATGTAAATCGCTTCTAAACCTGCCCGCACCATCTGCATCGCCTGGTTACCGCTCAGTGCTCCGAGCGCAGGCACGTGGGTACGGGTCTGCAACAGCTCCCACAAGCGCAAGGCGCCCAGCTTCGCCAGCGTGTATTCAATCTTCACTGAACCACGCAGCTTCTCGACGTCGGCGGCAGAGTACGGGCGGGTGATACCGTCAAAACGCTTGGGAGGGAGATCTTTCGAGGTGGGGTTGTAGCTCATGCGCGTGACTCCAGGTTGGGAAGTGATGCGACCTAAAGAGACGATAGCAGCCCGCCACCGCTTGATTGAGCAAGATTTATTCCCCCCGGCGTGTGCGCGCCCGATGCAACAGGACAATTTGCCTCAGTGGGAAATAGCGACCGTAACCATATTTTCTTTTAGTCGCACTTAAAGCAAACATGGTTTTTATGTCTGCGCTGCGCAACCGGGTGCATTACTGGCGCGACAAGCAACAACATGAAGTCGACTTCGTGCTCGAAACCACCCGAGCGGCGCCAACTGGGTCGTCACGCTGAAAGACACCGAACGTCACTCGCGCCGCTGGGGCGACGTCGAGGTGACATTTGTTCCGTTTTTGCAATTACCGGCGCTGCTCGAAGGCCTTCGCGCGCGTCGGTGAAAAGGCGCCATCGCCTGCAACACCAGGCCGCTCAGCGGTGAGCACCGAAGGCAACGCACCGGTCATCAGCCGGGCGCCGCGCTGGTAGGTGACATACGCCCACACCCACTGCACCAGCACCAACACCCGGTTGCGAAAGCCCACCAAGAACAACAAGTGAATGAAGAGCCAGCCCAGCCAACCGATGAAGCCGCTCAACTTGAACGGGCCCGTCTGCCCAATGCCGTACGCGCGGCCCACGGTAGCCATGATGCCGCGGTTCACATAGTGAAACGGCTGCGCGCTCTGGCCTTGAATCTTGGCCAAAATATTTCGCGCGGCATGCTTG
The DNA here is from genome assembly GCA_019694575.1 of Myxococcaceae bacterium. GTDB lineage: Bacteria > Myxococcota > Myxococcia > Myxococcales > Myxococcaceae > JAIBBR01. Next base: position 21,308 of record JAIBBR010000005.1, on the reverse strand, counting down.
CCCTGCTGCATCGCCACCGGAGCCAGCCCCGGCAACGTGCCTTTGTCTTCGGTTGAAAACACCGCCAAGTCACCCACCACATAGGTGTCGGCATACCCGGGTATCTGCAGCGTAGGCTCAACGGGAATACGCCCGGCACGATCAACTTTGACACCCATGCCACGCGAGAGCGGCTCGGCTTCGACTCCCGCGGCCCAAAGCACCGTGCGCGCGGGCAGTGAGGTGTCGCCCAAATGCACGCCCGTCGCAGTCACCTGCGTCACCTTGGTGTTGAGCCGTACTTCCACACCCAATTTTTCCAACGCCAGTTGCGCTTTGGCGGCGAGCTGCTCATCGAAGCCGTTGAGCACCCGCGGCCCCGCTTCGACGAGCAACACTTTCGATTTTCGGGGGTCAATGCGGCGAAAGTCATTGGCCACGGTGTGACGCGCCAGCTCGGCGAGCGCGCCCGCCAATTCAACGCCGGTGGGGCCTGCGCCGACGACGACAAACGTCAGCCACGCCTGTCGTACAGCGTCATCTTCTTCGAGCTCAGCCACTTCGAATGAACCGAGCACCCGGCGGCGAATATCGAACGCGTCATCGAGCGATTTCAAACCGGGCGCGTGGTGTTCCCACTCGGGCCGGCCGAAGTACGAATGCCGCACACCGGTGGCGAGTATCAACGCGTCGTACGAAAGCATTCGCCCGTCGACGGTGAGCTGTTTTGCCTTCACGTCGACATGGCTCACTTCGCCCAGCATCACTTCGATGTTCTTGTGCTTGGCGAGCAGCGCGCGAATCGGTGAGGCAATGTCGCCGGCAGAAAGACCCGCCGTGGCCACCTGGTACAAGAGCGGCTGAAAGAGATGGTAATTGTGCCGGTCGACCAAGGTGACCCGCACCGGTTTGCTGCCCAGCGCTTTGGCGGCGTTCAACCCAGCAAAACCGCCTCCGACGATGACCACATGCGGTTGGGCCATGACGTAGTGACTAACACGCTCCTTTTGCATTGCGCGCGGCTCTTCATCAGCGCGGTTCTCAAGGCCCATTACCGGCACCGTGAGGGTGGTTACGGGGTCGATTGGGCCTGGCGCCTTGCGACAGCAACTGGGGTGGACACAACTCGCGCTCGCGGCACGCGCACGTATCAGCCGCGACACGATTCATCGTCTCGAACGCGGCCGGGTCATCGACGTCTCATCGCTGATTGCCTTGCTCGGTGCGATGGGGCAGCGAGTGGCCTTCGAAGAGAAACCGCAGCTGCGCGCCGCCGACATTCGCCGGAAGTTCGCTCCCCTTCATGAGGACGACGAGTGATCGATTTCTCTCAACGAGTGAAGGAACTCGACATTGAAGTGGGGAGTGCGCTCGCGGGAAAGCTGATTCGCGCCTCGCAAGCTGCACGAACGCATGTCGACTGAGTGGCGCGCTTCGATGGCTGCGTGGAAATAAGCCCCTCGCGCACAAAAAATGCGCGTCCTCGAATGCGGCATCTGCATGACATGCGGTGAACGCAAGCAGCATTCGATTGAGCGACGCGACGCCAACAGCTAGGTAGCCGCTGCTCCCTGTCGAGGACTCACTTTATGTTGATCTCTGCCCTGCTGACTTTTTCGCGCAGCGCCGCGAACCCGCTCGCCACCCAATGGGAGCCAGTCGCCCGGCTTCTCGAAGCCAGCGCCAACAGTGATTACATCGGTGAGCACGTTTCTCAGCTCGAGCACATGTTGCAGTGCGCGCACCTCGCGCATTCGCGTGGCGCTGACGACGAGTTGGTTTTGGCAGCCCTGTTGCACGACGTCGGCCACGTGTGCGCGGGGCCTGACGCTCCGCACATGGCGGGCTTGGGCGTAATGCGGCACGAGCACCTGGGAGGAGATTTTCTGCGCGCGCACGGTTTTTCAGAACGTGTCTGCGCGTTGGTCGCCGGCCACGTCGACGCCAAGCGCTATTTGGCGTTGCGCAAAACGGGGTACCTGGAGCAACTGTCAGCAGCGAGCCTGGGCACGCTGCGGCACCAAGGCGGCCCCATGAATGAAACCGAAGCCGAGCGCTTCGAGGCCCACCCACTCTTTCAAGACTTCGTAAAGGTGCGCATGTGGGACGAAGAAGGCAAACAAGAAAACATGGCCACGCCTGATTTGGCGGCGTACCGGCCCATGGTGCTGCGGCACCTTGAAGAAGTGCGCGGCGCGCCGTGAGCGCGCTCTTGCCTGCACGGCTTTTGAAGTGGCAGCGCTTGACGCTCGGCTCATTGCTGGTCGGTTACTGCGGCTACTACGTGTGCCGCTCGAACCTTTCCATCGCCACGCCATTGCTCACGCAAGGTGCAGGAGCGCTCACCCTCGAGCACATCGGCACGCTCGGCTCAGTGGGCACACTCTTCTACGCGGCAGGCAAAATTTTCAGCGGCGTGTTCAGCGACGCGTTCGGTGGTCGGCGCCTGTTTTTGGCGGGCATGTTGGCGTCGGCCGGTTGCACGGTGGTGTTCGGCCTGGGAGCGGGCATGACGGTGCTCTTGGGCGCCTGGGCGCTCAACCGCGCGGCGCAGTCGGTGGGCTGGGCGGCGGCGGTGAAGGTGGTTTCGCATTGGTTTTCACCGGCGCAGAGCGGCACGGTAGGAGCGGTACTTTCGTTGAGCTTTCTCTTCGGCGACGCGTTGGCGCGGCTCTTTCTGGGCGGCCTGGTACGCGGGGGCATGGGCTGGCGCGGGCTCTTCTTCTCTTCGGCCGCGGTGCTGTTCTCAATCGCCTTCGCCGCGCGGTGGACAGTGCGCGACCGGCCCGAAGATGTCGGGCTCACGCTGGGCAACCACGCCACGTCAGAACCCACTGCCGGGGCCATTGCGCGTGCGCCTTTGTCTGAATTGCTCGCACCCTTGCTCAAGAGCAAACCGTTCTGGATGGCGTGCGTGCTTTCGCTCGGCCTCACGTTCATTCGCGAGACATTCAACTTGTGGACACCGCAGTTGCTCAAAGACGTGGCGCACTTCGACGTCGGCAACGCCGCTTTGGGCAGCCTGCTTTTCCCCCTCGCGGGAGGCATTTCGGCCCTGGTGGTGGGCCGCTTGAGCGACAGCGTGACGAAGGGCCGCCGTGGTCCGATGATGGTGCCCATGCTGTTGGCGCTGGCCGCTTCACTTTTCGCACTTCGCTACGCCGAGCAACTGGGCAGCATTGGCGTATTGACGATGCTCTTCGTCGCTTCGTTCTGCTTGCTGGGCCCGTACACCTTTCTCGCCGGCGCCATCGCTCTCGACGTGGGCGGGCAAAAGAGCGCGGCCACCGCGTCGGGCCTCATCGACAGCGCCGGTTACTTTGCTGGCATTCTTTCGGGCTGGGGCATCGGAGCGCTCACACAGCGCGCGGGTTGGTCGGCCACTTTCACCGTGCTCGCCTTTGCCGCTCTCGCGTCAGCCGCGGCCGCTGCGGTCTTCGGTCACTTCGAAGCCAAGGGTGACAACGCGTAGTGAGTGCCATTGCGGTGCCTAATGACCGTACTGGCACTCACTTGGTGGCGTTGGCAGACAGCGCCGCGTCGCGAAACACCTGTGACGAAGGGCGCGCCACCCGCGCACGCCGCGGCTCGCTGAAATCAATCGCGTACAAACCGAATTTTCCGCCATAACCTTCGGCCCATTCGAAGTTGTCGGTGAGCGACCAGTAAAAGTAGCCGCCCACGTTTACGCCTTCAGCCACGGCGCGCTCGATGCCACGCAAGTTGTCTTGCAAAAATTTTGGGCGCTGCTTGTCGGTAGCATCGGCAATGCCATTTTCTGTCAGTAAAATTGGCCAAGGGTACCCGCCGTAACGCTTCAGCACGCGGTAGAGGCCATCGCCGTACACTTCGCCTCCCAAGTCGCTCACCTGGTGGCCTTCAGGCACGTACAGCTTCGACAGCGACATGCTCGAGAAGTCAGCGCGCACGTGCAGCCGGTAATAAAAATTGAGGCCCAAAAAATCGAACGAGCCTTTCAGCCCTGGCACGGCTTCATCAATCTCGATGACGCCCGGCACGCGCAAAGTGACGCGCCCGGTGAGCGCGGCGCGCGGCACTGATTCGTTGGCATAGTCGTCAGTGGCCGCGGCAACCGCGGTGTCTAGCGGGCTCGACGATGCGGGCTGAATCAACGACACGTGGTGCGCCAGCCCAATGAACGTGGCATGGCCGTCGCCATTTGCGTCAAAGAGGTCGGTCTCTCGCAGCGCGGCGGCGGCGACGGCGTGCGCGTGCAACAGCGTGGCGTACACCCGCGTGGCCCGTTTCATGTCTTGCACTCCGGGAGGCCATTGCCCGGTGGCGTAGCTGAACAGCGCATAGACGTTTGGCTCATTGAGCGTGACCCAAATGTCGACCAGGTCACCGAAGGCCAGGCCCACGCGACGGCAATGCGCGGCGAAGCGCTCGAGCGCCTCTTCGCTTTCCCACCCGCCTTGGTCGGCGAACCATGTGGGCAGCGTAAAATGCGACACCGTCACCACCGGCTCAATGCCCTTGGCCCGCAAAGCGATGAGCATTTCGCGGTAACGCGCCGCGGCCTCGACATTCCACACGCCGGGCGCGGGCTCGAGGCGGCTCCATTCGATGCCCAGGCGATAGCTGTTGGCACCCAGTTCTTCGAGCGCCGCAATGTCTTGAGGCCACAGCTCCCACGAGCGGGCTGACTGCGCGCTGCGCGAGCCGTCGCGAATGTGCGGCGAGCCATCGGGGAAACTGCCTTCTTCCCAGCGCGACCAGTCGTTGTGCAGCCCCCCTTCGATTTGGTGAGGCGCGCTCGCGGCTCCGAGTAAAAAATTTTTCGGCAACCCCGCCCCCAGGGGTTTCTCAGACAGCGGGCCGCACGCTGCGAGGGCGAAGCCAATCAGGAGCAGCGAGCGCGTCATGACGCACCTTTCGCTTTCACATTCTGGGGCCAGCGGTAGACGACGCCCACCGTGCCGCCGGCATTGAAGGCGCTCAGCACTTTGAAGCCATACGCCCGCAGCGCGAGCGACCACGCATTGCCCAGGGGAATGCGCGCAAACGCTTCGCCGCCGAGTGGAAAGAGGTAGCCCACGCCAACGCCGCGGTATGAAGCCGCCACGCGGGCGAGCGCGCCCACCGGCCGGTCCATTACGCCTGCCTCCAAGGCGACGTTCGACAACCGCACGGTCGCAGCCAGTGAAGGCAGCAAAACCAAGTGGGCCGGGGTGGCGTCAGCCCGCAGGTTCACTCCGGCCGAGAACGAGACGCGCGCGAAGTCGGCACCCACCCGCGCCACCGAAGCAATACCGGGCGCTGCCCCTTCGCGGTTGAGCGGCATCACCGCGTTGAGCCCCGCGATGAAGCGCACATGGTCGGTCCACGCGTCACGCCTTGGCAGCCGCAGCTGCGCATCGACGCCGGGAGCGAGAAACGAGTCAACCAAGGCGCCACCGCGGTACGTGTAGCCGCTGCTGAAACCGGTGATTCCCGCTGAAAGCTCAGCCGGCGCAGACACCTGCGCGCGCGCGGCGCCGGCCACCGAAAGCAAAGAGAGAACAAGGCATCGAGCATTCATTGTGCCTATAGACGCTCGATGGGGCTTGCCGTAGCGGCAATGCGAATGAAGCTTTCGTGCATTCCATTTTCATCAGTGAATTCACCGCAATGAAGACTGGGCCAATGCGAATTCACGGCGCTGAGGCGGGCCCGTATTTTGCCTGGGTGGCAGTTACCGCAATTGCATGCGACGGCGCGCGAGCACTACACGCCGCTCAAGTCGCACCTGTCGTGGACAAAGCTGATTCTAAAGTTCATCGCCGACCCTTCGCTCGGTTTCGCCCCTAACGGCCGGCACACGCCACTCGACTTTCGCGATTCAAGAACAAGCATTTGCCCTAACCGCTCCGAGCTGATGGCATGTCTGCCGTAGCTGAAAAAAAAACGCCGGCATAAACCTTCACCTCGACTCGTATGGACCCCATTGGGAAAAGACCCGCCGACATCAACCCCGACTGGCGAGACTTCGGCAAGGCGCTCATCGATCCTGAATATTGGGCCGAGTTCACGCGGTGCATGAACGACCCCGCGTTCTGGAAAACGGTTTGGGAAGAGATGAAAACGCACCGGGTCAGCATGTCTCTCGGTGGGAACGTGGGCGCCAACACCAAGCTGTTGGACTTCAGCGTGGGAGTCTCGTTCGGCGTCATACTGGGTAAAGACCGCACCCAAGACCGCTACTGGAACAGCTTCGTCAACGGAGGCGGCGGCTTTCACTTAGGGCCGAAAGAAAAGAAATTCGTCGGCGCTGGCGGCGGGCTCAACTATTCACGCGATGGTCTTCAGACCAGCATCGGTTTCGGAGCCGGTCGGCTCGGCTGGGGCGACGACCCCCTCAATGGCCAAAGCGCCAGCTACAGCAAAATGAACTCCAGAGGTATTTCGATTGGAGACATGGCCGCGGGTGCCTCGAAAAACTACGGGCTGGCGACGCCTCAGAAGTACATTGATCAGCTGCTGGCAGCCGCTTCGAGCGACATGGGCGTCAAGGTGACTCTCGCGCCCGGAGCCAACCTTCAGGGCCCGCTGATTACCCGCGGCCCCATGGGCCTCACCTTTTCGTGGGTCATTTACCCTCTGATGGACAAGCTGGTGTACCCGGCCATCGAAAGCGCGCAGGCGGCCCGCAGCCGCTGGCTCGACAAAACCATTGGCCCCGTCGACTGTAAACAAGTCGAAAAAACAACCCCGAAAGACACTTGGGTTCCCTACGCGTGCCGCGAGAAGGCGGCGGGCGAAGAATAGGCGCTCTAATGAATCGACGGCGCGGGAGGCAACACCACCCTCGCCCTGGTGCGCGGCGTCTTCATGCGTACGATGCCTTCAAAGAGCTGCTTCTCGGTATACAAATGCCGAATGCTGGCGCGCTCGCCAGGCAGCCACGACTCGGGGCGCTCGAGCCACTGCAGCACCCGCACTTCACCGTCGAAAGCGAACGGCGCCACCACCTCGGCGGGAATTGACCGCCAATAACGCCGCTCAATCGGGCGAAATGCTTTCTCGAATTGCTCGCCGCTTTCGGCGTGTCTGCGCCGGTGGTCTAACGTGCCGTCGAACGCATGCGAAATGTGAAACAGCTCGTGCAAAATGGTGGCGATGCGCGCCCGCACCGTGCTTTTGCGAAAAAACAGCGGCCGCAAGGTAATGGCGTACAACACCCGCTTGCCTTGAATTTTCACCACCGGCTTTTTACGGCCGCCGGGGTCGGTGCGGCGACCTCCGGTGAAGAGCAGCGGCTTCACCGTTGCGCGTGAGGCCCGTCGCGCTTCACCCGCTACCACCAAAATGCGCGCCGGCTTCAAGTGCGCAAACTCAGGCACGGTGCGCACGACGTGCTTGAGCAGCACATTCACCGCCTGGTTGAAATGAGGCCGCTTAGACAAGGCACCCGTGAGTCTATGCGCCGTTGGGCGACCGCGAAATTCAAACCCTTTTCATCGGCGCCGTGAACGCGGTATCCACCGCCATGGCCATGACTCGACCCTTGCTTGCCACGTTCGCCATGCTCGCCTTTGCCTGCGGCCCGGGCCCCAAACCCCCGCCCGACGCCGGCGTCGACACCTCGTGCGGCCTCGACTGCGCCGCGCAACAGCAATACGGGCTGATTTTGGGCCGTTGCTTCGAATACTCCGACACGATGAGCGCACAGCCTTCGCCGGCGCTGGGGGTGCTGGTGCGCAAAATGATGACGCTCGAAGGCATGGTGCCGACCATTCAAGTCGACTATCTGCAGGGCGGCCAAACGCGCATGACCGACAGCTTCGTCATTGCCAACGGCGTGTTGCGTCACGCCCGGCGCGAGACTTTTCCCGTCATTGAGTCAGTCACCTATAAAGATGACGCGGGCAACATCACCGGCGTCTCGTGGCTCGATGCCACCGCCGCCGACGGCCAGGTCTTCAACACCAACGGGCAAGCCGACGTGAAAGCCACCAGCGGTAAAGTCACCGAAGCCACGGCGTACAAGACGTCGCTCTTTGCCGCGGGCGCCAGCGAGCTAACGGTACCGCTCAAAAAATACGACCAAGGGTTGCAAATGCTCTTCGCTGAGACACCGAAAGACCACGGGCTCGACGGCCGCCGCGTTTTCGTGCCTGAAGTGGGTTTCATTCTCTTCTCGTCGTCGTTCTCGCTCACGCCCGGCGGGCCCGTGTTGCAGTACCGGTTGCAAAAAATTCGAGACCTCGCGGCCGACGGTGGCGCGGGCGACTGTGGCCAAGGAGGCCCGTGATGAAAGCGCTTCGTTATTCGGTGGTGGCCGCGTGGTGCGTGCTGGCAGGTTGCAAGACGGTCGAGGTGAAGGCTGACGTAGCGCCTCCTGCGTTGCCCTCGCAGGAAGTGTCGGTGGCGATGCAGTCACTGACTGACTTCAAGCTGCGGCTCGTCACCAAGGTTGAGTCAGCGGTACCGGTGCACTTGGAGCGCGCCGACTATGAAGTGGTGGTCGACGGCAAAGTGCAGAAATCAGGCTCGCAGCCGCTCAACATCGACATCGCTCCGGGCACGCAGGCTGAAGTGGTGCTCGAGCAAGGCGCTCCGTATTTGGCGCGGCCAGTGGCTGCGGGAGAGCCGGTACCCGAAGGCACGCAATTTTTGGCGGCCTTGCGCGGCAACTTCATTTTTCGCTCGGGAGAAAAAACGGTCAGCGTGCCGTTCGCCCGTTCGCGCGAAGTGCGAGAGCCGCGCACGCCCCGGGTGAAGCTGTCGGAAATCAAAGCGGCACGCTACGCCGACAACGAGAGCGAAGTGACGTTGCGGCTGGGCGTGCAAAACCCCAACCCGTACGAAATCTCTATCGCCAGTCTCACGTACACCGTCACCATTGGCGGCAAACCGGTGTCAGACACCACGGTGGGCCAAGGCGAGCGGGTGAGCGCCGGAGGCACGGGGGTATTCGACGCGCAAATCATGGTGAATGAAACCACCCACGGTAAAGACGTGGTGAAGCTGATTAAGTCGCTCAACCTGCCGTACACGGTGAATGGCAAGTTGGTGGCCGGCAAGAGTGACTCCGATTTCGAATTCAAAGGCGACTTGAAGCTCAACGTCTCGAAGTGAGCCATGCCATATGCGCTCTTAGGCCCTAACCCCGCGCTCTTTCCCCATGTCGAAGACGCGGAAGACGACGGCATCGTCGCCATCGGAGGGGACCTTTCGGTCGAGCGCCTGCTCAACGCGTACTCGCGCGGTATTTTTCCCTGGTACTCCGAGGGGCTGCCGATTTTGTGGCATTCGCCCAACCCGCGTTTCGTGCTCGAGCTCGACGCGCTGCATGTGCCGAAGAGCCTGGCCAAGCAGTTGAAGCGTGGCATTTACCAGGTGAAATACGACACCGCCTTCGAGCAGGTGATTGACGCATGCGCACGGGTGCGGCGCCCAGGTCAACGCGGCACGTGGATAACCCGCGACATGAAGAAAGCGTACGTCGAGTTGCACCAGCAAGGCTTCGCGCATTCTATCGAGTCGTACGCGGGCGGGCAGCTGGTGGGCGGCTTGTACGGCGTGAGTTTGGGCAACATTTTTTTCGGCGAGAGCATGTTCGCGCAGGCGCCCGATGCGTCGAAGGTGGCGTTTGTGACGTTGGCGTTGCGGCTTAAGGCCATGGGCGTGACGCTGGTTGATTGCCAGCAAGAAACCGAGCATTTGCGGCGGTTTGGGGCTGAAGCTTGGCCGCGGCCGCGATTCATCGCCGCGCTCGGGGAGTTGGTGACGGCGCCGACACGGCGCGGCTCGTGGGCTTAAAGAAAAACAAGAGGGCGTGACGGAAAGCGGCCGTCTGACCCAAGTGCTCGTCGTTGCCTTCTGCCAAAGGACGTTCTTGTGAAAACCGCTTTTCCCTTGAAAATTTTCGCCGTGTTGTCGTTTGCGCTGGCCACCCTTTTCTCTGGCTGTGGAGGCGTGGGCAGCAACTCGGCTTTCAGCGCCAAATGCGAGCTCGCGTGTCGGTTCGACTCAAGTGCCGCTTCTTGTAACGACAATGATTCACCACAGCGGTGCAAGCAAGACTGCGAAGTCGTCACCGCGGGCCTTCCAACCCAGTGCGCACAGTGTGTCGTCGATCACATCGACAGCGATTTATCAGAAGTCTTTCGAAGTGATGGGGGAACCGGCAACTCAATGTGCTACCGATACAGCATTCCCGCACCCACCGGCGGCTACTGCAAGGAATACTGTCTGTTCACCGACGGAGGCCGTTAAGGGAGCCCCCCTCGCCCTCACTTTCAAAGCCCACTCTTCACCCTCAACCTCACCACTTCAAGCCACTCCAACGTCGACGCCCGCGTTGACGGGTTCAAAAACGCCGCATTGAGCCGGCTGATGGGAAAGCCCGAAACCGACACCACCGGTTCTACCTTCAACCCCACCTGCTCGAGCGCGGCGTATTCACCCTGCTTCACCACCGCCACGCTGACTTCGCCATGTCGCACCCTGCGCGCAATATCAGCGGCATCGGTCACCAACACACGGCGGCCGCTGTAAAACCCCACCGAAAAGGCCGGAGCGGCGCCCTGCAAATACACCGTCGCGGTACCTTGCGGGTCTAACCTGCGAATCACCGCGCCCAATTCTCGGCCGGGCTGAAATTCGAGCAGCTTGGGCTCAAAGAAACCATGCCACCCACAAAACAAACCAGCGGTGGCGGCCACGCTCGCCGCGACGAAGCGCGCATTGTCTTTCAACCGCCAGCCCACCCCCGCCAGCACCCCAAAAACAAGCAGCGGCGCACCGAACCAACCGATTTTTACGGCACCGTTGAAGTCCCACAGCCAGGTACCCGCCATCGCCGCGGCCGTGACGAGAACCCCCAAACACCACTGCACCGCCATGTGCCAGCGACGAGCGGCAAACGCCAGCTGCTCCAGCTCCTCGGCCGCCAACAACGCCGCGGCGGGCAATAACCAGTACAAATACTGCGGCAATTTGAAGTCAGCGAACGAGATGGCCACGAAGGGAATCACCAGCCACCACAGCACCACGCGTGATTCGTCAGCGGGCAACGCGCGGGCGCTCAACAGCTCGCGCGCACGGCGCCACAGCGAATGCACCAACAACGGCGTGAAAGGCGCGAAAGCCCACAAGGCGGTGTGAAAATAAAAGAGCGGTGTGGTGGCATTGGCGTAGCCGCTTTGCCCGGTGAACCGGCCAATGCTTTGCCCAAAGAGCATGAAGTCGACCGCGCCCAAGCCTTGGCTTCGCCCCAGCGCCACATAAAACGGAGCCACGATGAGCCCGACGAGCAACAACCCGCGCCAAGGCCGCACCGCTAAAATGCGCCGGTAAAGGGGAGCCGCACCCTGCCCCCACGCCTGCCGCAGCCCTTCAGGCATCAACGCCGCCGCCACCAACGCCAAGCCCACCGGGCCTTTCGCCAGCCACGCCAAGCCGGCGGCGCCCCACCCGAGCCACAGCCAAGCGGGGCGCGAACGGCCGCGCAGAAACGCCCACAGGGCCACCGCGGTCATGCTCGCCACTGCCACGTCGACTTTCGGCTCGGCCACCATGGCGTGAAAAGCCACGCTGCTCGCGGCGAAGGCGGCGGCCACCCAGCCGCGCTGAGCGTCTTTCAATTCACGCCCAATGCCCACGATGGCCGCCAGCATCACCGCGCCGAAAAAAAGCGACGCCAAGCGCGCGGCGATGTCGGTCTCTCCCAGCACCGTCATGAACCCCGCCTGAACCCACATCATCAGCGGAGGCTTGTTGATGAATGGCCCGAGTGAATCTTTGAGATTCAGCCAGTCGCCGGTGCGGTGAATCCACCCGGCGACGTCGAGGTACTGCGCGGGGTCGACATCGGGCACTTCGTTGGGCAGCGCCAGCAGCAGGGGCGCCACCGCGAGCAGGGCGAAAACACGCGGCGTGGCCAAGCGGGCAATCACCGGTTGCCGAGCACGTCGCTCAGGCCTGTCTTCCACGCGTGCGACATCGCCGCGACCGGCACATGGAGCAGCCCCTTCACCTCGAGCGTGTCTGCGCCCACTTTGCCCAACACGTGCAGCGGCACGCCTTCAGCCTGGCACGCAGCGGCAATTTTCGCGGCGTCACTCGGCGCGTACGAAATGACGGCGCGCGACGGGTCTTCGGCAAACAACGCCGCGTGGCCCGACAATGCATGCTTTTCGAGCGTGAGCTGGGCGCCATGCTGGGCCTTGGGGTTGGCGATGCAACACTCAGCCAGCGCCACGCCCAGCCCTCCTTCGGAGCAGTCGTGCGCGCTCTTGAGCAACCCTTGCCGCACCAACCCCCGCAGCGCCCGGTGCAGCTTCAATTCAGCTTCTACGTCGAGGCGGGGAGGCAACCCTGCCGTCTTGCCGAAAACCGTGTGCAACCATTCAGAGCCGCCCAGCGCTCCCACGGTGGTGCCGAGCAAAGCCACTTCGTCGCCCGCGTCGCGAAACGCCATGCCGCACGCTTTCGTCACGTCAGGCACCAAGCCCACGATGGCCACGGTAGGCGTGGGGAAAATCGCCCGCCCGAAGGTCTCGTTGTACAGGCTGACGTTGCCTGACACCACGGGCACGCCGAGCTGACGGCACGCGTCGGCCAGGCCACGCGTCGCTTCGGCAAACTGCCACATCACTTCGGGGCGCTCGGGGTTGCCGAAATTCAAACAATCGGTGAGACCCAAGGGCTCGCCGCCAACGCACGACACGTTGCGCGCGCACTCGGCCACGGTGAGCCGGGCGCCTTCGTACGGGTCTAAATAAACGAAGCGCGAATTGCAGTCGGTAGAAAGCGCGAGGCCTTTTTGCTTCGTCTCTATGCGAACCACCGCGGCGTCACCTTGGCCGGGCAGTACCGCGCCGCCCAAGCGCACTTGGTGATCATACTGCCGGTACACCCACTCTTTCGAAGCAATGGTGGGCGCCTTGAGCAACTTGAGCAGCGTGTCTTCGCAGCTCAGCGGCGCCACCTGTGACTCGGGCTCGAATTTTTGCAGCGCATCGAGCCAGTCAGGGCGCTGCACCGGGCGCTCGTACAGCGGCGCGCTGTCAGTGAGCGGCTTCACCGGCAAGTCGGCGACGATTTTTTCACCGTCGCGAATGACCACCCGGCCGTTGTCAGTCACCTGGCCAATCACCGCTGCGTCCAGGTCCCACTTGGCGAAAATATCGAGCACCTCTTGCTCGCGGCCGCGCTTGGCCACCATCACCATGCGCTCCTGGCTTTCTGAGAGCATGACTTCGTACGGCGTCATGCCCGGCTCGCGGCGCGGCACCTTGCCCACGTCGATATCGATGCCGCTGCCTGCCCGCCCCGCCATTTCAATCGAAGACGAGGTGAGCCCCGCGGCCCCCATGTCTTGAATGCCCACCAGCGCGTCGGTTTGAAACAGTTCTAAGCAGGCTTCGAGCAGCAACTTCTCGGTGAACGGGTCACCCACCTGCACCGTGGGCCGTTTTTCTTCTGACTTCTCGTCGAATTCAGCCGAGGCCATGGTGGCGCCGTGAATACCGTCGCGGCCGGTCTTCGAGCCCACGTACAAAATGGGGTTGCCCACGCCCGACGCGGTGCCTTTGAAAATTTTATCGGCGCGCAGCACCCCGACGGTGAAAGCATTCACCAAACAATTGCCGTCGTAGCTTTCGTCGAACGCCACTTCACCGCCCACGGTGGGCACGCCCATGCAGTTGCCGTAACCGGCGATGCCCGACACCACGCCCGAGACGAGCCACGGCGTCTTCGGGTGCGACGGTTTGCCAAAGCGCAATGAATTGAGCAGCGCAATCGGCCGGGCGCCCATGGTGAAGACGTCGCGCAAAATGCCGCCCACCCCGGTGGCCGCGCCCTGGTAAGGCTCGATGTAGCTGGGGTGGTTGTGCGATTCCATCTTGAAGGCCACCGCGTCGCCGTCGCCAATGCTCACCACACCTGCGTTTTCTCCCGGGCCGACCAGCACCTGGGGCCCGGTGGTGGGAAACTGCCGCAAATAACGCTTCGACGATTTGTACGAGCAGTGCTCGCTCCACAGCACCGAGAAGATGCCGAGCTCGAGCAAGTTCGGCTCGCGCCCGATGAGCTCGGTGATGCGCTGGTACTCGTCGGGGGTGAGGCCGTGCTGGGCGATGACTTCGGGCGCGTGGCTCATGCCCGTAGCCTCGTAGTTCAATCGGCCTCAGAGATCTTCACCTAAACGTTTAGACGCGCGCGCGGCGGGTAAACGCTTCGAGCAGCCAAAACACGCCCCCGGCCAAAAAAGCGCTGGCGGCCACGGTCATCCACCCCAGGTAATGCGTCGCATCGAGCTGCATGGCCACGCGCGCCGACAGGCTCACCGCGAAACACAACAACAGGCCCCACGTGCCGCGCGCCGCGCTGCGCAGCCACGCGCCGTCACCCGAGTGCGCCTTGAGAACATGGTGCCCCACGGCGAGCGCCAACAGCCCAAAGCCACCAATGAAGAGCACATGCAAGCCAATGGAGCGCTGCTCGGGCCACAGCGTCAACAGGCCGTACGCGAGCACCACGCACCAACCCGCCAACCACGACGCTTTGCGGTTGAGCCCAGGCTCGGTAGGCCATGTCCACAACTTGGCGCCGACGACGAGCACCGCGCACACCACGGCCCACCGCGCCGCATAGGCAAAACGGGGTGACGAAGAAAAGAAAAAGCTGGCGATGAAGAGCACCACCGCCGCCACTTGAAAAACATAAGCCGAACGCGGTGAAGCCAAAGACGGCCCTTGCGCTCTGGTGATGACGGGCAAGAGCATTGCGCCAATGCCAAGCACCAACGCGGTGACAAAGCCTTCTAACACCAGGGCGCGGCCCACATCGTGCCACGCGGCAAAAGGTGTCAAAAGCGCGCCTCCGAGGCCGATGATGAACGAAGCGGGCAGCCAAACCAGGCTGGGCAGCAGCGGGCGCGTGGCGTTGGCTTTTCGCAACCGGCTGACCGCGAATTGCCCCAACAAGCCCAACTGCAACAACCAAAAGACCTGCGCCCAGGCCCACTTTTCTTGCCAGGCGAAGACCGTGAGCAAAACGGGGTTGGCGGCGGCCCACACCACCTGCCACGCTGCGGGCTGCGCAGTCATGGTTCTGCGCGGAATGAAGGTGAGTAAAAACCCGGCCACGAAGCAGCCGAGAAAACCTTGAATCTGCACCATGGCGTGAAACACCACGCGAAATTGAGCGGTCAACCCGAGCGAGAAGAAGAGCCACTGACCCACGCCGGCCCAGGTGAGCAGCACCCCAAGGGGAAAGAGCAGTCGATACGGGTCTGATGAAAGTGAAGGTGCCGCGGGGCGTGAGAGCGCACCCGCCATGGGGAGTGAATGCATGCCGGCTTCAACTGCAGCCGACATGCCAGCGTGTCCCAACTGACCTTGGGCACCGCGGCGCAAAATCTGCGCTTCGTCGGCATAAACGCACGCCTTGCACTCTGCGGCGCGCTGCCTTTCGTGCTATCGGGCGCGTTCTCCACGTGAAAGCGCTCCGCCTTGCCATGCATTTGCCTGCCCTGCTCACCGGGTTGCTCGGCATTTTGTGGCTGGGGGCCCAAGGGTACTTTCGGGTGCTTTCGCCCACCCAAGTGGCGTGGTTGGGAACCGGCGATTGGGCGCAGCACTACGTGGGCTGGGCCTTCTACCGCGACGACGCTTGGCACCTGCCGTTGGGCCGGGTCGACACCTTGCCCTACCCCATGGGCACCAACATTGCCTTCACCGACTCGCTGCCGTGGGTGGCGGCGGTTTTCAAGCTCGGGTCGCCGCTGTTGCCTCGGCCGTTTCAATACGTCGGGCTTTGGCTCTTCACCTGTTTTTTTCTGCAAGGCTTCATCGGCGCCAAGTTGGTGAAACGCTTCGACCCCCGCGGCTGGGTGCAAGTGATGGGCGGAGCGGTTTTCGTGCTCGCGCCGGTGTTGATGTTTCGCCTTTCGCATGAAGCGCTGTGCGGCATGGCGGCACTGCTCTTCGTGCTTTGGTTGTATTTCGCGCCTGTCTCTGCCCGCGCTGACACCCGCACGCCGTTTCTGCTCTCGCTGCTCACCATTGCGGTGTGCATTGGCATTCACCCCACGCTCGCGGCAATGGTGGCCGCGCTGTGCACGTCGCTGCTCGTGAAGTGGCGGTGGGTCGACCGGCTCATCACGCGCGCTCAGCTCGCGGGCGGTCTCGTCTTACAAGCCATTGCGTTCATCGCACCGGCGGTCTTCATCGGCAGCGTGGGCTCGGGCGTCAACCGCTCGGCCGAAGGCTTTGGCTATTTCTCGGCAGACCTCTTTACCTTCATCAACCCGCTCGGCTGGTCACGCCTGTTTCCCCCGTTGTCGTTGGGCCACACCGAGCAATACGAAGGCTTCGGCTATTTGGGCTTAGGAGGCATTGCCTTGCTCTTCACCGCGGCCGTGCTCGCCCATCGCCACCGCGAGGCCGACCCGGCTGCAAGCCGCGCTCGCGGGCCAGTAATTTTATTCGTAACCTGCGCCTTCGTGGCCTTCAGCGTCGACCCATGCCCGGGCCAGGCGGGCGGTGTTGAAGGCGAAACCCAGCCGCCCCTTGGCGTCGGCCAAAATCACTCCGCCTCGGCCGCCCACGCGCCACAGTTCTTCTATCGCCGCGCGGGCCGCCACGTCGGGGGCCGCGCCTCCGCGCACCCGGTCTGACGCATATTTGGCGAGCACCGTTTTCATCATGCTCTCGCCGTGCCCGGTGCACGACACCGCGGCGCCCAAGTCGTCGGCAAAAGTGCCTGCGCCAATCAACGGAGAATCGCCCACGCGGCCGCTGCGCTTGAGCAAGGTGCCTCCGGTCGACGTCGCCGCGGCCACGTGGCCTTTTCTGTCGACCGCCACCGCCCCCACCGTGCCGCCTTCAACGCCGAGCGTGTCTTCGCTGAGCGCTTTTTCCCATTTGGCGCGCACCCGGGGCGTCACCAACCCGCCCGGCTCGACGAAAGTCACTTGCTGCTCCCGGGCAAAAGCGTGCGCACCTTCACCCACCAGCAACACGTGGGGTGTGCGCTCCATGACGAGCCGCGCGAGCAAAATGGGGTTCTGAATGTCTTTGACGTTGGCCACCGCCCCGGCGGCCAAATTGCGGCCATTCATCAGCGCGGCGTCCATCTCGACTTCGCCTTCGCGGGTCAGGGTTGAGCCCAGCCCGGCGTTGAAAATGGGGTCATTCTCGAGCGCCACCACCGCGGCGACCACGGCGTCGAGCGCGGTGCCGCCTTCGTTCAACACGCGCTGACCGACGCGGGCGGCAATCTTCACTCCGTTGATGGCCTGCTCGCGGTTGTCGAGCGGGCCGACTTCACCCGCACCGCCGTGCACCAAAATCATCGCGCGGCCTCACCGGCGTCGACAGCTTCAGGCAGCTCTATTTGGTCATTGAGTGCCACCCGGCCGACAGACGCTCGAAAGAGTGCCCACAACACTTTCTTGTGCTCGCTGACCGACAATTGGCCCGAGAGCTCTAAACCCGCGCCCAAATAGCGCGTTCGAAGCGGTGCTTTCGTCACGCCTGCGAACGCCTCGTTGAGCGCCTTCAATTGCGACTGCAACGCTGCGAGCTCGAAGACGAGCTCCATTTTGCCCGCCACATAGCTGTCGGTCTTGAATAACGAGAGCAACGCCGCGCGGCACTTCTCATCAGCAATGGGGGTGACGAGCTGCGTCTCTTCGTCGGGCGTGGCTTTCAACTTGGGGCAGACTTTCTTCGCCGCCTCGAGCAGCGCGCCATCAGCCAACGGCTTGCTCGCCACCCGCACCTGCCACACCGCCATTTTTCCGTCACCGTAGAGCAGCAACAGCGAGCGGCCAGGCTTGGCGCCCATCAGCATCAATTCACCGGCGGGCATGCGCTGCGCGGTGAGCACCGAGGCGTCTTCGACTTCGAACCAGTCGAGCCCACCCAACGGAATCAGCGCAGGCGTGCCCACGTCGACATCGCGCACTTGGTCCACCGGCCACGCCCAACTCGGAGCCGCGCACAACACACACAGCGCTCCGAAAACGACGCGCACGTGCGTCACACTCCCGCGATGGCTTGTGTCACGTCGGTCAGCACGCGAAAGAGATATGACAACGGCCCTGCAAGTACGTAACGCGCCAGCACGAATGCGGCGATGAGCAGAATGGGAGAGAACCGCTCAATCGTCTCCCACAATTCACGGTTGCGATACGTCAACGCCCGCTCGAGCAAACGGCTGCCATCGAGCGGCGGCACGGGCAGCAAATTGAAAAGCGCCAAACCGATGTTCTGCATAATCAAAATCATCGCCAGGGTATTGAGCGCCATGTCGCCGCGCATCGACGGCACGAAGCGCATCGTCAGACCCCACGCCACCGCCGCCACCACCGCGAGGCAAACGTTCGAAATCGGCCCGGCCGCCGCGGTAATCGCCATGCCGGTACTCATGTTCACATTGCGGCGAAAGCGCGCGGGGTTCACCGGCACCGGCTTGGCCCAACCGAAAGGCACGCCCAACAGCGGGAGCAAGAGCGAGCCGATAGGGTCAATATGCACCATCGGGTTGAGCGTCATGCGGCCCTGCATCGCCGCGGTGTCGTCACCCAACTTGTAAGCGCTCCAGGCATGAGCAAACTCATGAATGCTCAGGCTCATGATGAGCGGAATTGTGTAGATGATGTTCTGCCCAATGTTGCCAAAATCGAACACGCCCACCGCTCTTTCAGTCAGCTAAAGCAACGACTTGAACAACTTCAAACCATCGACACTTCCCAACACTGATTCAGCCGCCCGCTCAGGGTGCGGCATCATGCCCATCACATTGCGGTTTTCATTGACGATACCGGCAATGTCGTGGCGCGCTCCGTTGGGGTTTTCGACATAACGCAGCACCACCTGCCCGTTGCCCTCGAGCCGCGTCAAGCCGTCGTCGTCGAGGTAATAATTACCCTCGGCGTGCGCAATGGGCATGCGCAGCACGTCGCCCTTTTTCGTGCCGGCGGTGAACGGCGTGGTGGCGTTCTCAACCTTCACCGCCACCTCGCTGCAGATAAAGCGGCACGAAGCGTTGCGCAGCAACACGCCAGGCAACAACCCCGCCTCGGTCAAAATCTGAAACCCGTTACAAATGCCCAGCACCCGGCCGCCTTTCTTGGCGAACGCGGCCACTTCTTCCATCACCGGAGAAAAGCGCGCAATCGCTCCGCAGCGCAGATAATCGCCGTAGCTAAACCCGCCGGGCAGAATCACCACATCGCTGCCCTTCAAGTCGCGCTCTTTGTGCCACAGCACTTCGGCCTTGGCGCCCAACACTTCGCGCACCACGTGCAATGCGTCGGCATCGCAATTGCTGCCGGGAAAAGCGACGACGCCGAAGCGAGTCACTTGAGCAGCTCCACGCGGTAGTTTTCCACCACCGTGTTGGCGAGCAGCTTTTCGCACATTGCTTCGACTTGTTTTTGAACCACCGCCGGCTCTGCCGCGGCGACATTCAGCTCTACGAACTTACCCAGACGTACCTCTGACACTTGCCCATAGCCCAGGGCATGGAGGCTCTTTTCAACCGCCTGCCCTGCCGGGTCTAAAACCCCAGTCTTCAAGGTGATGTAGACACGTGCGCGCATAGACGCCCGCATATCAGATATGAAGAAGCGATGCCGACTTGGGCGATGTGGGCCGTGCTGTTCACCCTTTTAGGCATCAGAGGGTTACTGGCGGCCGTCGAAAGTGCACTGTACGGAACGAGCGACTTGCAGGCCAAGGAGCTCAAGAACGTGCACCCGCGCCGGGGCGCCCGCGTTTTGCGCCTGAAGACCGAGCGCGAGGCCACCGCCGCCGCGCTGCGCTTTGGCATGGTGCTCTTTGGCTTCACCGCCGCGTCGATTGCCACCTTGGTGCCACCGCGGCTGCTCAACGTGCCGCTGGCCGCGCTCACTGATTCTGCCTGGTTGTCGTGGGTAACACCGCTCACCAGCGCCTTGTTGGTGGCGATTTTGGCCAGCGTGGTAGACACGTCTTTTCGCGCTTGGGGCTCGGCCAACCCTGAAGGCTGGGCGCTGCGGCTGTCGGGTTTGGCTTCTCTCGTCACCACCGTGCTCTACCCGCTGATGCGCCTGTTGGTAGCGCCGCTCAACGTGATGCTGACACCCTTTGGCGCCAAGGTGCGTTTCGAAGCGCCGCCGCCTCCGCTCGAAGAATTAGAGAAGCTGCTCGAAGCCCAAGCCGCCACCAAGCACCTCGACAAAGGCGCGCCGCAGCTCATTCGCTCTATCTTCGAGCTGTCTGACAAGACCTGTCGCGACGTGATGGTGCCGCGCACCGACGTGGTGATGCTCGACTTGAACACGTCATCTGAAGAGATTTTGCGGGTGCTGGCCGAAGAGAGCCACTCACGCATGCCGGCCTTTCGTGAAAAGCCCGACCAGATTGTCGGCATTTTGCACGTGCGCGACTTGGTGCCGCTGACCCAGCACCCCGAATTGATTGTGCTGCAAGACTTGGTGCGCCCTGCCGTTTTCGTGCCCTGGGTAAAGCCGATTGGCGACTTGCTGCGCGAAATGCAGCGCCAGCGCATTCACATGGCGGTGGTGGTCGACGAGTACGGCGGCTTCATGGGCATCGTCACCTTGGAAGACATTTTGCGCGAAATCGTGGGTGATATTGGCGACGAGTTCGAAGAGGTTGAAAAGCTTTTCGAGAAGCAGCCCGACGGCACCTTCATGGTCGACGCGCAGCTCACCCCCACTGACTTCGGCAAGGCCTTCGACTTCGAGCTGCCCGAGGGCGAGTACGAAACGCTGGGCGGTTATTTGAGCTCACTGCGCGGAGCGATACCCGAGGTGGGCGACAAGTTCGGCCTCAACGGCTGGCAGTTCATCGTGCAGTCGAAAGAAGGCCCGCGCTTAGACCGTATTCGGGTGGTGAAGCCACGGGCCGGTGCGGCGGCGCCAGAACGCAGCGAAGGGGCGCTGATTTCTCCCCGGCCTTCGGCGCCCAGGCCGTCAGCGCCCGCGGCCGTGCCTCCGCGCGCGTCACCTGCCCGGCCGACGTAACCGATTTACCGGCACCCCAAAAACGGGGCTGCCGGCCACCCACTGCACTTCTTGCCAGCTGAATGACTGCGGTCTGATCTGCTGAACTGCGAGGGCGCCCCGGTCTTCTCGAGGGGGTGTGTGGAGTCGTCGTCCCTCGGAGGATGTCGATCTCACACACCCCCTCCAAAACCAGCCCGAGCAAAGCTGCTGAACCGCAACATGTGACCAACCAGCCCGTTCTGTCCCTCAGAGCAAACCGGCGGTATCGCGTCAGGGCGTGTGAGGGCCGATTGCTACGGTGCATCGCTGGTGGAGGAACGGCAATGGGCGGCGTGGCGGAGTTGATCGAGCGAAA
>JAIBBR010000099.1 GCA_019694575.1 Myxococcaceae bacterium | reverse complement strand
GGCTTCAGGTTGCGCCAGACCGTGGGGCACGTGATAACAGCGGGCTTTTCAAGCCATGCAAGAACCTTTCGGCAACACCTTCGGCCTCAAGTCCAGCGAGCTCAAAGCGCTGCGCAACACGTTTCGCCGCAGCGTGGGCGCCCACGACATCGTCAGCCCCGAATTGGCGCGCCATTTGACTGAGCTCTCACATGCCACGCACCGGCAAGTGGGCGTGTTGCTCAACCGCAAAGGCGACATCGAGCACGTCATTGTCGGAGACGCCGGCAAGTTGACGCTGCCCGACGTGGGCCGGGCGCGCGCGGGGCAGGTGCGGCTGCGTGGTTTACGGTTGGTGCACACCCACTTGAAGAGTGAGCCACTCACCAAAGACGACCTCACCGACTTGGCGCTGCTGCGGCTCGACCTGGTGGCCGCCATTGGCGTGAAAGACGATGGCTTGCCGGGCGTATTGCACTACGCGCATTTGCTGCCCGCCAATGGCGAGGTTGATGGACCCGTATGGCGAACCGAGATGCTCTCTTCGGTGCATCAAGCGCAGCCCGACGTCATCGCCACTCTCGAAGCGCTCGAAGACGAGCTCGCGCAGTCAGCGAAAGCAAGAAGGGTGACGGGCAAAGAGCGCGCGGTGCTGGTGGCGGTGTGTCTCGACGGAGACCGCGTTGCCTCGCAGGCGTCGCTCGACGAGTTGAAAGAGCTGTCGCGCACCGCTGGGGTCGAGGTCGTCGATTCGCTGTTGCAAATGCGCCGTCAGGTAGACCCCAAATATCTGGTGGGCCGCGGCAAGCTCGACGACATCAACCTGCGTGCGATGCAGCTTTACGCCGACCTGGTCATCTTCGACAAAAACCTCAACCCGTCGCAGGCGCGTCATATTGCCGAGGCGACCAACTTGAAGGTGCTCGACCGCACCCAGCTCATTTTGGACATTTTTGCCCAGCGCGCGCAGAGCGCCGACGGAAAGCTGCAGGTCGAATTGGCGCAGCTGAAATATCTGCTGCCTCGCTTGGTGGGGGCTGATGAGTCGCTCTCGCGGCTGGCAGGTGGCATTGGGGGGCGTGGCCCCGGTGAAACCAAACTTGAAATCGACCGCCGCCGGGTGCGCGACCGGGTGACGATGCTCGAAAAACGCATCGAGTCGCTTTCGACTGACCGCCGCACCCGCCGTGCACAGCGCAACCGTAAAGAGCTGCCCATCGTCTCAATCGTTGGCTACACCAACGCCGGCAAATCGACGCTGCTCAATGTGTTGACGCAGTCGACGGTGCTGGCTGAAGACAAGCTGTTCGCCACGTTAGACCCCACCAGCCGGCGCTTGCGTTTTCCCCGCGAGCACGAAGTCATCATCACCGACACCGTGGGTTTCATTCGCGACTTGCCGCCTGACTTGGTGAACGCTTTTCGCGCCACGCTTGAAGAGCTGGCCGATGCGTCGCTCTTGCTTCATGTCGTCGACGCCGCTGACCCCGCGCACGATGCGCAAATTGCCGCGGTAGAACGCATTCTTGCATCGCTCGAGTTGCAGGCCACTCCGCGGTTGCTGGTGTGGAACAAGGTAGATCGCGTCAATGCCGAAACGCTCGAGAGCTTGCTGCGCGCGCGGGGTGGCGTGCCGGTGAGCGCGTTGACCCAGCGGGGTTTAGAAGAGCTCTTGGTGAAAGCCGACCGAACGTTGTTCGCCGAGGCTCAAGACGCGGCCCTGTCGTCAATGGCTGAATCGGTAGAGCTTGCTGCGCGTAGCCCGTGAGCTTTGACCCGCCAAAGGTGCTCACCGCTTGTTCCCAAAACGGGAACAAACTATCGTTGCGAATGTGAAGATTATTTCCCGGCCGCTCTTGAAGATGTTCTGGGAACGCAAGGGGTGTAAGGCCGCTAAGCAGCCTCTTCTGGCGTGGTTCAAAGAGGTCGAAAAAGCCGAGTGGCACAGCCCTGCTGAAGTGAAGAATTTGTACGGCAGCTCCGATTTCGTGGGTGATGGTCGCGTGGTCTTCAACATCGGGGGCAACAAGTACCGGCTTGTCGTTTGGGTGAAATACAGCATTGGGTTGGTGCTGATTAAGTGGGTCGGCACGCACCAGGAATATGACGCAATCGACATGACCACGATTGGGTTGCCACCGCGGAAAAAGCCGGCGACGAAGAGACAAAGCAGGAGATTGCAATGAAGACAAAACTAAAGGTGATCAACAGCGACAGAGAATATCGAAGGGCGCTCAAGGCCATTGAGCGGCTCTTCGAAGCGAAGCGTGGTTCCCGCGAGCACGATGTTTTAGAGGTCTTGGTTCTGCTCGTTGATGACTATGAGCGTCGAACTTTTCCGATGGAGGCCCCAGACCCTGTCGCCGCCATTCGGTTTCGTTTAGAGCAGAGAGGCATGGAACCGAAGGACCTGGTGCCCCTGCTTGGGTCACGGAGCCGCGTATCTGAGATCTTAAATCACAAGCGTGGCCTGACAATAGAGATGGTTCGCCGTCTGTTCGATGAGCTTCACATTCCCATGGAGGCGCTCATTCCTCGCGAGGCAGATGCTCGATAGCCCGCTGCTCATTTGTCCGCGCACAACAAAAGGGGCCCGCGATGAAAAGTCGCGAGCCCCATTCTGATTCAGCCGTCAGAGCGAATGACGATTACCGCTTCTGCTGCCGGCGCCGGCGGAACAACGCCGCCAGCCCCAAGCCGAACGCCCATGACAGCTCGGCGCCGCTGTTGCAGCCGCAGCCCGTCTTGGGAGGCGTCTCGCCGCCGCCCGTCGCGCCGCCACCTGTGGCCGCCATGCCTCCGCCGGTGGCCGCCATGCCGCCGCCGGCTGCGTTTCCGCCTCCGGTGGCCGTCATGCCGCCGCCCGTCGCGTCTCCTCCGCCGGTGGCCGTCATGCCGCCGCCTTGGCCGGTGCCGCCCCCGGTGTCTCCGCCGCCCATGCCAGTACCGCCGCCACCGCCGGTGTTATTGCCACCGCCGCCGCCCGAGCCGGAGCCGCCACCCATACCGCCGTCAGAACCGCACATGGCAATCGGCGTGAAGACACAACCGCTTGCCGGAGCGCACACGTCCATCGTGCACATGTTCATGTCGTCGCACGGCAAGGGGTTGGCACCACTGCAGGCGCCGCCCACGCAGGTGTCGGTCTGGGTGCATGCGTTACCGTCGTTGCACATGGTGCCATTGGTCACCGGCGCATTCATGCAGGCGCCGGTACCCGGCACGCAAGTATCGGTGGTGCAGGCATTGTTGTCGTCGCAGTTGGTAGCGGTGCCGGTGCACACGCCCATGCCGTTGCAAACGTCGCCCGTGGTGCAAAGGTTGCCGTCGGTGCAGGCGGTGCCCATCGTCTTCGGGGCGTGGGCGCAGGTGGCCATGGAGCAGGTGTCGTCGGTGCAGGGGTTGCCGTCGTCGCAGCTCATGCCCACGCCACCGCAGATACCGGCGGTGCACACGTCAGCGATGGTGCAGCTGTTGCCGTCGTCGCACACCGTGCCGTTGCTCACCGGTGCGTGGCCGCAACCGGTCATCATGTCGCAGGTGTCGGCGGTGCAGGGGTTGCCGTCGTCGCAGTTGACTGCCGAGCCGCCGCAGGTGCCCATGCTGCAGGTGTCGGTCATGGTGCAGCTGTTGCCGTCGTTGCAAGGCACGGCGTTGAGCGCCACGTTGACGCAGCCCGAGGCTGGCACGCAGGTGTCGGCGGTGCAGCTGTTGTTGTCATTGCAGTTGATGGCGGGGCCGGTGCACACGCCCATGCCGTTGCATGAATCGGTAGGGCCGGTGCAGGCGCTGTTGTCGTTGCACGGCGTGCCCATGGGCAGCGGTGGGTTGGCGCAAACACCCATCGAGCAATTGTTGGCGGTGCAGGGGTTACCGTCGTCGCAGCTCATGCCCACGCCCGAGCACACGCCGGCGTTGCAAGCGTCACCCGAGGTGCAGCTGTTGCCGTCATCGCAGGCGTTGGAATTGTCGTTGGTGAACGCGCAGCCCGACATGGGGTCGCAGGAGTCGTCGGTGCACTGGTTGCCGTCGTTGCACACCACCGCGGTGCCGCCGCAGGTGACGCCGCCCACGCCGCCGCACTGATCGCTGGTGGTGCAGGCGCTGTTGTCGTTGCAGGCCAAGCCCGGCTGACCTGTGGCCACGCACGCGCCGGTGGTCGGGGTGCAGGTGTCGATGGTGCAGGTGTTGCCGTCGTCGCAGGCCACCACCTGGTTACCGCCGCAGTGCGACTGCACAATCATTTCGCGCACGCCGCCCAGCAAGATTTCTTTGAAGCTGCCCGAAACGCCGGCGATGTTGGCGAGCGACAGGTTGGTGCCGGGGTCCAAATTGGTCCAGCTGCTGCCGCCGTTGCGAGACACTTTGACGCCGCAGGTGCTGTTGGTGACATAAATGGTGTTGACGTCGGGCATCCACACGTCGCCCCACTGGGTGTTGAGGCAGTTGCCGTTCAACCCGGTAGCAGGCAGGCTGCGCTGCGCCCACGTGGCTCCGCCGTTTGAGGTGTAGAAGAGCTGGCTGTTGGTGTTGTTGATGATGACGCCGTTGTTGGCGTCGGCGAACGACACCGAGCTCAAGCTCGCGGCCGCGGTGGGCGCGGTCTGCGCCGTCCAGTTGGCGCCCGAGTTCGTAGACTTGAGAATCGTGCTGTTGGCGCCGACCGCGTAGCCGGTGGTGGTGGGGAAATGCACCGCCAAAAGGTTCTCGGTGGTGGGGCTGGTGATGGTGGTCCAGGTGGTGCCGTTGATGGTGCGAATGATGCGGCCGGTGTTGCCGACCGCCACCACCACCGCGTTGCCACCTTGCTGTGTGCCCGACACGTGGTCGACGGCGTTCAACGTTTCGGTTACCCCGGCCGGAGTGGTCTGTGTCGTCCAGTTGCTGATGCCGCCGGGCGTCACCGACGAAATGATGGTGCCCGCGGTGCCGACCGCCCACGCTTCGAGCACGTTGCTGGCTACCGAGGTGACGCTGGTCAAGTTGTTGGTGGTGGGTGAAGTGGCCTCGCTCCAGCCGGTGCCCGAGCCGTTGTGGTACAGAATCATTTCGTTTTCGCCGGTGTTGTTGGTGCCCACCGCCACCGCTTGCAGGGTGTTGTTGGTGCCGACGGTGGCCATCGAAATACCGGTGATGCTGCGCAAGCTGCCGCCGGTCGAACGCTTCGACCACGTGCTGCCGCTGTTGGCGGTGGCCTGAATCATGCCGGCCTGGCCGACGGTGGAACAGGTGGTGGTCGAAAAGCAGCTGATACCGAGCGCGTCGACGTTGACGTGCACCGAGGCCGAAGGCGTCTGCGCGGAGTACACCGCGGCGCCGGCGGCGTTGGCGTTGGTCGAGCGCCAAATGGGGTGCTGCAGGTCGGTGGCGGCGTTGTTGCCCACCACCATCGCGGTGGTGGCGTCGATGAGGTCGACGCTCGTCAGGTTGTTGGTGCCGGGAGTGGTGAGCGGCGCTGACCAGGCCGTGCCGCCGTTGGTGGTGTAGCGAATGACGCCGCCGTTGCCCACCACGACGCCGTTATTGGTGTCGACGAAGTCCATCGAGTTGAAGGTGATGCCGGCCGCCGGCGTCGTGCCTACCGGTGCCCAGTTGGTGCCGCCGTTGGTGGTCTTCAACACCTGAATCGGGGCCGCCGCGCTGACTGTGCGCAGAATGTAGACGGTGTTGACGTTGACCGCCCGCACGTCGATGTGCGTCACCGTGTTCACCACGCCGGTCGACTGCTGTGTCCAGTCGGTGCCACCGTTGGTGGTTTTCAAGATGAGGCCGCCCGCTCCCACCACCCAACCGGTGGTGCCGCTGACCATGTCGATGCTGTAGAGGTCAGCGCCCGCGTTGGCGAGCGGTAACGACAGCGCGGTCCACACGCTGCCGCCGTCGGTGGTCTTCAGAATCACGCCGGCCAGGCCCACCGTCCAGCAGGTGTTGTCGTCGATGCAGTCGATGGAGTTGAGCGAAGTTCGCACGCCCGAGGTGAGCACGGTCCACGTTTGGGCGGCCACACCGGGGTTGGTGGTTTTCAGAATCTGACCGTAGTTGCCGACCGCGTAACCGACGGTGAGACTGGCATCGAGAAACACGTCTTGCAGGTCATTGCCCTGCGGAACCGCGTTGTCCCATTTGAAGATTTGCGCGTGAGCGGCAGCGCTGACAAAGAATGCAGCGGCCCAAAGCCGAGCAGAAACAATACGCATGTGGTGATCCCCTCTTTTGAAATTGCGCGCGAAACGTACGCCCAAGCTTGGGCCGACTCCAGAACGATTCTTTGTCAAATGCGCTGATCAGGCGGAAGGGCGGCTCTAAATGACGAAGCGGCGTTTCCCGAGGAGCCTTTCTGGCGAGAACCTCAGCCGTTCGCTTCAGCTGGCTGGTTTCGAGAAGGCGTCACAGAGCGTTAGCCATTTTGAAGCTGAAAACACTCCGGTGGCCATGTCGCGACCTTCAGCGGCTCATGCCGAAGGTTGGGCGGGCGCGGGATCACGGGCATGACGCAGTGAGAGCAACAGTGCGGGCCAGGCAAGTGTTGCGACGAGACCTATTGTCTGCCCGATTCGGTAGCCACTTAGACCGACGGCGTTCGCGTAACCGTCAATTCGCGTCAACGTGATCACGTGAAGTATGCCCGGAACCAACCCACCTTCTCCGAATGCGAGGTCATACTTGAAGAGAAAGATTCCGTGGACAATGGTGAGGAGCACAAGCAGTCCAGCGGTAGCGATGATGACCCCACTCGCAGGGGTTCGGCCACGGGTTTTTCCCCATGAGAGGTATGCCGACCAGCCAGCAAGAAGAGACAGTACCACGACCAATACAACCAAATACTTCATCGTCCAGGAGGGATAGCCTGCCCGCATCGTTGTCTCCTCGACAGCGACGATAAGGTGTTTTCCGACTTTCCCGACCACGGTTGATTTCTCGAACAAGTACGGTGAGAGCTCTCCAAGGCGCCATGCAGCGACTAAGAAAACGTACGTACTGAGAATGAGCAGTGGGAGTTCTTTCCTCTCAGTGAGCGGCAAATTTGGCATGGCCTGCTTGACCGTCGTGCCCTTCGGCCCATTCTCTGGTCTCATTGTAGAACAAGACGCAGGGGGCCATGCACGGTTGCACTCTCTGTTATTTTGCTCGCTCGGTTTCAAAGAGCGCGCCACAGACCGGCTGTTACGCTCGAAGTTTCAGTGCGCCCAAGAAGGGTCCGCAAAAGCGTGGTTTTTCTCAAGCCGTGGCCGCCGACGGGTCAGACCACCAACCCCAGCAACTGTTGCAACCACAGCTGCACTTCGCGCGAGCTCTGCGTGAAGTTCGAGTCCAACGAGTACTGAAACAGCGGCCCGGCGAATTCACCTGCCGAGCGGTAGCGAATTTTCAAGTCGGGTGAGAGCGCGCGCTGCAAAATGGTGGCGAGCGGTTTGTCGACATAGTCAGGCAACGAAAGCCGGCCGCTGCGAATCGCCGACATCACCTGCTCGTCGCTCAACCCTTCTTTGGCAAACGGGTGATAACCCACCACCAGCTCGTGAAGAATGATGCCCACCGAGAACAAGTCAGACGCGGGTGACAGCTTGTCGCCGCGTGTTTGCTCGGGAGACAAGTACGCCAACTTGCCCGCCGCCACGCCTTCTTGCAGGCCGACGTTGGCCATGCTCGACGACGCCACGCCGAAATCACCCAGCTTCACGTCGCCATAACCCGAAAAGAAAACGTTCGACGGGTTTACGTCTGAATGAATGAGGTTGAGCAACGTGCCTGAGCGCGACTTGGCCTGGTGAAAATAAGCGAGCGCTTTGAGCACCTCGAGCACGATGTGCACGCCCATGCCAGTGGGAAAACCCTTGGTCTGGTTGCGGTGCGCTTCCATCACCTCGCGCAGGTCACCGCCAATGAGAAACTCCATGGCAATGTAGGGGCGCCCGAAGGCTTGGCCCACTTCGACGCGCTGCACCAGGTTGGGGTGGGTGAGCATGCCCATTAAGTCGGCTTCGTCATTGAAGGCCTCTTCGGGCATGCCCTTCTTCATCAGCTTGAGCGCGACGCTGACTTGCTCACCGTTTTCGTCCACCGCCTCGGCGAGAAACACCTCGGCCATGCCGCCCACGCCCAGCCGTGAACGCATCAAATATTTGCCGAAGCGCTGCGAAGGTACTTCGATGGTTTTTTGCGCTTGCACCGTGAACCCTAAGTTTACTCGCGGCTATTGATAAGGTTGAAGCATCTTGAAGTGCCAACACTGCGGCGAAGAGCTTGATGCTCAAAGCCAGTTCTGCAAGCACTGCGGTCGCCCCACGCGTGACGACGCTTCCCCCCTGCGCGACGGCGACGAACGTACCATTCAACCAGTTCGAATCGGCGATGTTTTAGCCTCACGCTATGTGCTCAAACAAAAAATTGGCGAGGGTGGCATGGGCACGGTGTACGTGGCCCACGACAAGGAGCTTGACCGCGAAGTCGCGGTGAAATTGCTCGCGTCGACCCTGGTGCACGACGCCGAAGTGGTGGAGCGCTTCGAGCGTGAAGCGCGCATGACTGCCAAGTTAGACCACCCGCACATCGTGCCGGTGTACGACGTCGGCCGGCACATCGGGCGGCCCTTCATCGTGATGAAGAAGCTCGAAGGCCAGACCTTGGCGGCGCTGCTGCGCGCGAAGGGCGGCATGACCCAAGACGAAACGTTGGCGCTCTTTCGCCAGCTGGCCTCGGGCATCGACTTCATTCACGCCCAGGGTTTCATTCACCGCGACATCAAGGCGGGCAACATTTACGTCGGCTCCAACGGCCAGGCGACGCTGCTCGATTTCGGCATTCTGCGGCCTGCCAGCGGGGCTGAAGCGCTCACCCGCACCGGCATGGTGATGGGCACACCGCATTACATGGCGCCCGAGCAGGCGATGGGGCAGCGCAACGTCGACCACCGCGTCGATTTGTACGCGTTGGCGGTGGTGCTCTTCGAGTGCCTCACGGGCACGTTGCCTTTCGACGCCGACAGCGAGCTGCGGCTGATTCAAATGCAGGCGCACGCCCCTCCGCCCGAGCTGATTGAGCGCGCCCCGTGGGTTTCACAGCCCGTGGCTGAAGTGGTGAAGCGCGCGCTCGCCAAAAGGCCCGAAGACCGGTTCGGCTCGGCCAGTGAATTGGTGGCGGCGCTTGAAGCGGCGTATCGCGCGGCCCAGGGTGAACAGCCGCTGCCCAACCCTTCTGCGCCCAAAGTGTACCAGGGGCCCCCTGCGTCGCCGGCAACGGCTCCCAGTTGGAGAAACCAGAGCCCGCCACCCCGAGCCTCGCCGTCAGCGCCAGGCCCACGGCCGCTCAGCACGCCTGCGCCAGGTGCGAAACGAAATGCTTCGAGCGCGCTGTGGGTGGGGTTACTTAGCGTGCTCGGCTTGGTGGGCGGCGGTTTGGCCGTGGTTCGCCCGTGGGAAAGCACGGTGTCACTGGCCTTCGATGCCGGAGCCGCTCCCGTGATTGATGCGGGTACTGCCACGGTGCTCGTGGTGGAGCCCGATGCGGGAATCGACGAAGACGCGGGCCTCGTCGCTGAGGCCGACGGGGGAGAAGTCGCCACTGACGCAGGTCGCGCCATCACCGCGCCCAAAAAACAGCTCGGCAAACTGAACGTCGTCACCACCCACCAAGACGAGCTCTACTGGGCGCAAGTCTCAATCGATGGGGTCGACAAAGGCCGCACTCCGCTGCTGCTGGAGCTACCGGTCGGTAAGTACACCGTGAAAGTCGAACGCCCCGGCTTTCGCAGCGAGACGCGCGAAGTCAGAATTATTTCTGGCCGCTCCACCGCGCTGCGCATTGAGCTGGCTCAGTAGCGTTCGCCTTTGCTCGCCCCTTAAAGAGGGCCGAAGAATTCACCCGAAAGTGGAACCGCTCCGCTTTCGCAGCGAGACTAAGGCGTTTCTAAAATGACTTCGTTTCGTTCACTCACTTTGCGGCTAACCACGACTTTCGCTGTCGCCTTGCTGCTCCCGTGCGTCGTGCACGCAGCGGCGCCTGTTGCGGCGGCAGGGCAAACACCCAAGCTTGGCAAGTACGAAGCGGGGTTGAAGGCTTTCAACCAGGGAGATTTTGAAGCCGCGCTCAAAGCGCTCGACGCGGCGGTGGGCGAAACGGCCGATTCTTCGACGCTCGAGAAGATTCACCTCATGCGCGCCCAATGTTTCGCCGCCCGGCAAGACTTCGTACGGGCCGAAGAAGCTTTCGCCCGCGCGCTCGATGCCAACCCCGAAGCGTCGTTAGACCCGTCGCGGGTTGACCCGGCGGTGGTGAAAATGCTCGACGCGATGCGCGGCCGGCTTTCGGGCGAACTGGTGATGCGTTCTACCCCTGAAGGCGCGCAGCTTTCGCTCGACGGCAAAGGCATTGGCAAAGCCCCGGTGACGCTCATTGTCGGCATCGGCAAGCACCGTCTCGAAGCGCAGTGGGGCAAAGAGCCGCCCGCCAAGGCTGAAGTGTTGGTGCGCGCACGTTCGCAGACGCGGGTTGAATGGCTGCAGACGAAAGTTGAAGTCGTCAAACCGCTCGAAAGCCCCCCGCTCCCCAGCGAGGCGCCGAGCAAAATAAAACCGGTACCGCTCGCCGACGTGCGTTTCGTCAATGAAGACATCACCATCGATTCGTCGCTCGAAGTGGGAGCGGGTGTCGACGGTATTTGGATTGGCCGGTTCAGCGTGCACGCGCGGTTGTTGCCCAAAGTGGGCCTCACCCCGCGGCTTGGCTTCACATTGCCCATTCACGAAAATTTTGGCGTGCCCGTCGAGCTCGAAGTGCCGATGATTTTTCTGCCCCAACAAAACCCGAGCCTGGCCGTGGGCGTGGGTTTAGGAGCGGGAATAGAATGGACTCCGCGGCCGTGGTTTGGGCTGTGCTGGCTGGCGGGTTTTCGCCATTACGCGCAGTACCCCGACAGGCTTGACCTCACCCGCTTCACCATGTCGCTTGGTTTGAGACTCAAGGTTCCTTAAGCCGGTTTCCGCCTCGAAAAGATGAGGTGATGCCCTGAAATTCGTCAGCGTCGTGTGCATGGGTTGGGCCGCGGTGGCAGGAGGCCAAAGTCGCGCCGTAGCGGTGACTACCCCCAATGAAACCGGCCGCGCGGCGGGCCAATATTTCGCCGCCAAAGCCCCAGCCGTGTGGACCTACGGCACCCGCGATGGCCAGGTTCGTTACACCGTCGACGGCGTACAGGGGTGGAAAGCGGCGGTGCATTTCAAGCTCGGTAAGCGTGTGGTTTCGGCGACGTGGCGCATTCGTGACGGTGCATGGTTGGAAAAGTCGGGTGGCGCCGCTGATGACCACGTGGTGTTGCCTGCCAAGCTGTATGTCGGCACACGCTGGCGAGGCCCGTCGTCATTCGAGCGAAACGGTAATGACGCATCAGACTTCGAAGTGTTGGCGCTCGACGCGCAGGTTGAAGCCGGCGCTGATGGAAAATCATGGGAGCCGTGCGTGGCGGTGCTCGAGACCAGCGCCGGGGGGAAAGGCCCGCCGCTGACGCACTACTACGCCGCCAACGTGGGCAAGGTGGCGGTGCGCGAAGCCGATACTTGGCTGCTCAAGTTGGTAGAATTTCGCCCAGGCCGCTACGTGCACGAAGCCGCTGAATAGCGCGTTACAACGGCCGCAGCAGTTCCCACCCGGTGACGCTGTACCCCGCTGCTTTGAAGAGCTCGGTGTCTTCGCCGGCGTCGGTGGGCACGTTTACATGCAGCGACGTGCAGCCGCGCGACTTCAAGTAGGCCTCGGCTTCTTTGAGCAGACGTTGCCCCACGCCGTGCGCTCTCCACGGAGGAGACACGGTCAGCGCGTACAACTGGCCATGCGAATGGCCATTGACGGCATGGGGGCCGCGCTGGCGCACGATGGCGCCGCCCACCACGTGCCCGTCGACTTCGGCCACCAGCAGGCCTTCGGGCTCTTCGTCGAGGGCCCGCTGAATCAATTTTCCATACGTCTCGAGCCAGCCCTTGCGCTGGGGAAAACGTTTTACCGTTTGCGCTTCTAACCGCTCGAGCGAGGGCAGGTCTTGCACGCGAACGCGGCGAACGATGAGTGACATCAGGCGTGGTTTTTAGCAAAAAAGCTTCGGCCTACGCGCTCTAAGCAACGCGATTACCTTTCGTCATGTGTAGGGCAATGGCCACCGCCGCCAAGACCAGGAGCAGGTGAATGAAACCTCCGAGCGTGTATTGGGTCACCAACCCCAACGCCCACAGCACCACCAGCAATACAGCGACAGCCCAGAGCATGGCGGCTCCTTGCCTTGCCTTTTTCGCAGTGACACTTCACACCGGTGAGGCGAAAAACCTCGCCGGTCTCTACCTCTTTAGCGGTGGTAACGGCAGCGGGCCGGTCACGAAGTTGGCATTCTGCAAGGCGCGGCCAATGGCTCGGCGTAAACGGTCGGTTGGCAGCGAAGTACCCGTGGAGACTGGGTGTGGCACCCGGCGAGGGCGCACGGGCAAGTCAGGGAGCGATAGGCGAGGCGTTTGGGGCGGTGGCAAAAAATCAAACATAGCGAGTCAACCCAAAGCAACGCGGGTGCCAGTTCTCGAGTCGCCCGTAACCCCGCGACGAATGGTTTGACTGCGTGGCAAGCGCGCTGGTTTACCGCCGCCATGCGCAAAATGGTTGTGGGTGTATCGCTGCTGCTGGCTGCGTTGGCTGGGTACTTGGGCTTGGCGCCCGTCGCGGTAGACCCCGTGGTATGGCACCCGAGCGCTGACCCCGGTTTCACCGGCGCTTATGCGTTGAACGATTCACTCCAGTCAGCCGAATGGCTTTTCAAAGAATGGCCGGGCCCCGAAGCGATGACCTTCGATGCCCAGGGTGCGCTGGTTGCGGGCTTGGTCGACGGGCGCATCGTGCGCGCCAACCTTCATGACAAGACATTCGACGTGCTTGCCAATACCGCAGGGCGCCCTCTCGGGTTGAAATATGGGCCCGACGGCCGGCTCTACATTTGCGACGGCAAGAAAGGCCTGCTGG
The DNA here is from genome assembly GCA_019694575.1 of Myxococcaceae bacterium. Lineage (GTDB taxonomy): Bacteria > Myxococcota > Myxococcia > Myxococcales > Myxococcaceae > JAIBBR01. Next base: position 8,139 of record JAIBBR010000099.1, on the reverse strand, counting down.
CGCTGGAAACGACGGGTCAGCTCACCACGCTGGCGACTGAAGAAGGTGGCGTACCGTTCGGCTTCACCGACGACTTGGCCATCGCGCGAGATGGCACAGTTTATTTTACCGATGCCACGTCTCGCTTTGGCGACAGCACATACAAGATGGACCTGCTCGAGCACCAGTTGACTGGCCGGGTGATGAAGTACGAGCCCGCGACGAAAAAAGTAAGCCGTGTGGCGACAGACTTACAGTTTGCCAATGGCATTGCGCTGGGCCCTGACGAGACATGGTTGGTGGTGGTGGAAACGGGGAGCTACCAATTGCGCCGCGTTTTCGTGTCGGGCCCGCGCACCGGCGAGAAAGAAATGTTCATCGAGAACTTGCCGGGTTTTCCCGACAACGTGACGTACTCGAAAGAGAGCAAGACGTTTTGGGTGGCCATTGCGTCTCCGCGCAACCCGCTGGTCGACGCGTTGGCAGACCAGCCGTTTTGGCGCAAAGTCATTGCCCGGTTGCCCAATGCGCTGCAGCCTGCTCCGCAGCGGCATGCGTTTGTGCTGGGTGTCGATGAACAGGGAAAAGTGACGCATAACTTTCAGTACCGCTCGGGCGACAGCTATTCGCCGGTTACCAGTGCCATCGAGCGCGACGGGCACCTGTACTTGGGCAGCTTCTTTCAAGTCGGAGTGGCCCGCTTCACGTTGCCCTGATGTTAAATGAAATGAATTCGCCTACTTGAATGAAGCGTTGAGGCTTCAGCTGCCACCTGCCGTGCTCAGCGTTGAATGCCGGCCATGGCCTTTGGTCAGATAGAAACAGTTCGAAAAACAAACCCATTCAAGAAGACACCACGCCATGGTTCGATGCCCATCGAACCAAACCCGGAGACAGCACACATGCTCAAAAACATTTTTCAACGCTCGGCCGTCATTGCAATGCTGGTGGGTTTTCCCGCATTCGCTGGGTGGACTGTGACGGGCGACACGAAAGCGAGCTTCAAGGCCAAGACGACGCCGATGGGCACCATCGAAGGCAGCACGCAAGAAATGGTCATCAAAGACGATGGCAAGGTGGTTACCTTTGTCGTCAAGCTGGCGAAGCTGAGTACCGGCATCGACCTGCGTGACAACCACATGCGCGATAAGTTTCTGCAAGTGCAAGATTTTCCCGTGGCGACGCTCGAAGTGCCGCACGAGAGCATCAAAATTCCTGAAAGCGGCTCATCGTCAGGCGAGGGCAAAGGCACCTTCACCGTGCACGGTCAGAGCAAGAAAGACGTGCCGTTCAACTACACGGTGAACAAGAAGGGCAAAAGCGTCGAGGTGACCGCCACCTTGAAAGTGAACGTGAAAGAGCATGGCATCGACATACCCGTTTATATGGGCGTGACGATGAAGCCGGAGGTCGTCGTGGAAACCTCATTCAGCGCCGAAAGCAAATAGCGGCGAGCCGATCCTGGCCGATCTCTTCGTTGGCTGCTGCGCTGCGTCCTCACGGACAAACGACGTCCGCTCCGGGCGCTGCTCGCAGCCGCCTCGACCTCGGCACATGCTCGGCTCGCCTGAATTGAGCGAGCGGCGAGCCGATGTTGGCCTATCTCAGTAGGCTAGGTCTTGAAGTACAGCTCGCGCGCTTCCATCGTGGTGGGGTCGAGCTGCTGCCTGGCGCAAAACGCCAGGTAACCAAACATTGGCGTCAAACCTTCCCACAGACGTTTCGACGTCTCGGCGCCATCGAGCTCGAACCACACCGCGCCGTGCCCCGCGGCTTCGGGCTCGGCGGTGAGAAATTCGAGCGCCGCCTTTACCGCCGTTTTTTTCTTTTCGTTGGGGGCGCCGAAGAGTGACTTGTCTTTCAGGTGGCCCGCTAAATAGAGCCGCAGCAAGCATTGAAACGTGGCTGCTTCGGGCACGGTTTTGAACCTGTCGCCGAGGCCATCGAGATAGCCTTGCAGCCGTTTGCGGTCTTGCCGCTCTTCGGCCATCAACACCCGCACCGACGAGCGTGGCATGTCGAGCGGGGGCAACAACAGCAACTCTGCTTCAGTGTGACGCCAAAACGCTTGGCACTCAGATGAAGGGCCGTCACCGAGAAACTCACCTTCGACAATGTCGAAGCTCTCGTCGGTACGCTGGGGCGCGGGCGGCGGCAGCGAAGGAGGGGGCGGCGGCGGTGGCAGATGAGCCCCGGCCGGTAGTAATTCTTCGACGCCCACTACGTCGACGTCGACCTTGTCGAGCGCCATGTCGGCCGCGACCGAAGGCATCAGGTCTGAGAAAGACGGTGGCGGCGCGCGCGGCACCGAAGGCAATGGCTTGGCAATGGGTTCAGCCGGCACGAAGGGCCGCGGTGTCAAGTCGAGCGGAGGCGGTGGCGGCGGTGTTGCTGCCGGGCTCTCTTCTTCGACGTCGGCTTCTTCAGCGCTGTCGAAGAATTCGTCGAGGTAGGGGACCAGGTCTTTCCACAGTGCCGAAAGCCCCTCGTCTTCACCCACCAGTTGGGAGGCGACGTCTTTTGAAAGGTAGGCCTCGCGAATCAGCTCGACCCGGGTGGCAAACGCGACGCGCGATTCACGCACGCCCAAACGCGCCAGTTCCAAATGGTAGAGACAGAGCGCGAATTCGACGCGGCGGTTGCCTTTGGGGCCCAGGCTTTCCATTTGCGCGGCCAACGCGGCGGCGTCAGTGCGCGAGCTGTAGCAACGGGCGAGGGCTTGGGCGAAGAGGCTGGCTTCGAATTGCGCCAGCAGGGCCGAAGCTTCGTCCCACAGCAGGCGCAGGGTGGGGTTTTGGTCAATCAGAGGGCCCACCTGCTTGTCACGCCAAATGGTGAGCAGCGTGTCGGCGGTGTGGGGCAGGTTGGCTTTGGCGCCGGCGTCTCCACGTCGGGCGAGCTCTAAATCAAAAAGAGCGGCGGCGAATTCTGCACGGGGGTTGTCGAGTGCACGCAGGGCTTCGATTTCGACGGTCAGACGTTCGGGTTGTTTAATCGCGTCAGCGCAGCGCACGACGTGGGTGTCGACCTCGTCGGCGGTGTTCTTCGGGTGTTGAGCGCGAGGTGGTTTGGACATCGAGAAGCGTTGCCTAGTCTGCCTCTTAGCCGATGCCGAATGAAAGAGTCTTGTAGCGGGAGTGGGCGGGCCTTCTGGGCGGTGATGAAAAGTTACCGTCTGGCCCGGCGGCGCCAAAACGGCAGCAGCGCGGCGAGCAGCAGCGCCAAGTTAGGCGCACTCGAGCAGCCACAGGTGGTGATGGTTCTGGGTGGAGGTCGGGGCATGCCGGCGTCGGGCCCAGGCATGCCCGCGTCGAGGCCGGCATCTGTCTCGGCCGTGCCTGCGTCGATACCGGCGTCGACTCCCGCGGCGGCAACCAGGCGCTCGTAAGGCAGTGCTTTTTCAGCAAAGGGGCCGGCTATCAACCCTTGCGCCAACGGCCCTGCGCTGGCGGGAAACCGCAATGGGTCGAACAAGCTCATGATGTACACGCCGGCGCCGGTGCCCGGCAGCTTGCGCAGCGCGTATTCGACCTGGTCAGCCATGGCTTTCGGGTCGCGGCCCCACACCGCATCGCTTGGTGGGCAGCCATAGAGGTCGGTATCGTAATTGCCGAGAAGCACCGTGTTGTTCGGCTTCGACACTTGCTCACGCACGCGTGAATGCATCGACCAGGTGGGTCGCGGCGCATATTCCATCGCGTAAATGCGGTCGACCCAGCCTTTGTCCAGCCATTCGCGGTCGTTGCGGCCTTCTCCACTGCGCAGCGGCGCGGGCAGGGGGTTGCCGTCGACCGAAATCAAAAGGCGCGGCTTCAAGGCGCGCACTTGGGCCGAAACCCGCTGCACCACGTCGTCAACGGGCCACGCTGTCCATTCGTAAGTGCGCTGCAGGGCGGTGGGCGTCAAGGGGTAGGTGACGAGCTCGTGAATGTCGGCCCCATAACGTTGGGTGTATTGCGCGCTCGCGCTGGCGGTGATTTTGATGCCCTGCGTTCGAATGAAGTCGAAGGTGATGCCATCGATGTCGTAATCGCGCGCCACCGAGACCATTTCTTCGACGATGAAGTCGCGAAACGCCGGGTTCCACATGTCGAACGAGCCTGAGCCATTGGGCGGCAGGCCTCCGTCGTATTCAGGCTCGCCCGCCCATTGGGGAAAAAGGGCGGCGTCTTGGCGCAACGACACGTTGAACCACGGGTGCACTTCAATGCCCCGGGCATGGGCCTTTCGAATCAGCTCCGCGAAAGGGTCAACGCCCATTTGCACCGCGGCCTGCTGGTACCCCGCCATGACCGGCGCATGCGTTGACGCGTGTATCGCCCCTTGCCCGTGCCAGGCGTTGGGCGCGTAAATGTTGAACCCCGCGCCTTCGACAATGTCGAGCGTGCGGGAAATGCCCCCTAAGTAAATGGGAGCTTCGTCTGCCACCAGGCGGTCTTCGCGCAGACGGCCTTGCGCGTCGACGACGCGAGGCCGGGGCAGGTTCATCTCGGCCGCGGGTATTTCGAAGTAAGACTCGTCATCGGTGTTGGCGCTGGGGTGAAAGTCGACGAGCTGCACGGTGACGGCTTTGTCTTTCAGCTTTGGCAGCGTCAGGGTCAGCGCTTGAATGTTGTTCCACTCGTCAATCACGTTGCCGGCACTACAGTTGTCGCGCGTGTGGTGAAACGAGCGGCGGCTCACGTTGAAACGGTTCCACCCTTCGTAGAGCGAAAAGGCGCGCCAACGTGAATAGCGGCCGGTGGGGCCGTCGAGCGTCAACATCACGCCGTCAATGGCGTCGGCTCCGCTCACGTAAACCCACCCGGTGAGCGACCCTGCATTGCTTAAGTTCAACGACACGGGCGAAATGTCCCAGTGGCAGCCGGCGGCTTGACGGTTGTCGTAATACTGCAGTGCTTCGGTCTGGGTGAGGTCGCAGACGAGCTGCACGCCACTGCCACGCGACGTCGAGACTGCCGTGGGCATGCCGCTGCCTGCTTTCAAAGGGTGCCAGGCGCTGCCCGAGCTGGGGGAAAAGACGCCCGACAGTTCAGTGGGAATGTTGATGTTGGGTTGCTGGGTGGTGATGAAGACGGTGCTTTGGCCCGCGGGGCCGCCTGTTTTTTTCCACGGGCTGACGCGCATCCACCGAATGTTGTCGAAGCTCGAGCCGCTGTTGATGCCCTGCTGAATCAAGGTGGCGCGGTTCAAGTCGACACGGTTCCACCCTTCGGTGGGCGGGTTGAGGTCTTCGATGTAATAGGCGTCGGTACCGCTCTCGAAATACAGCGTCAGGTTGCTGATGTTGGCGGCGCCGGTGAGGTGCACCCAAAGGGTGAGCGGCGTGGCGGGTATCGACATCGCGGGGCCTCCCACCGTGTCCCATACGCAGCGCCCGTTGGGGTCGGTGACGCTGGCATAATTGCAGGTGAAAAGGGTGCCGGTGGCGCCCGCTTGGGTGCTGACGGCCGCTGCGACATTGCTTGCGGCTCCGTCTGCGTGCCAGGTGGTGCCGGCATTGCCAAACCAGGTGCCCACGTCAGCGGCGTGCACACGGTTGAAACTGCCCAGCAGCAATATGACCAAGGTGAAGGAGCGATAAGAGCGCATACCAGGCACCAAAACCGGCGTGGGCGGGGGGTAATGAGGCGCTCAACAATACCAGCGAACGGTGGTTTTCGCGTGGCCAACCGAGGCGAAAGGCGCCTAAGCACCTACATTGTTCGTGTGTAAACTTAAAGCAGCCATGATTGCCCAGCTTGGCAAGTACCGGTTGATTCGCCTGCTGGCCGAAGGAGGCATGGGCGAAGTTTTTCTGGCCCGCCAAGAAGGCCCGATGGGCTTCGCCAAGCCGGCGGTGGTGAAGCGCATGCTGCCGCACCTCGCCAAAGACACCACCTTCGTCGAAATGTTTTTGAACGAAGCGCGCGTCGCGGCATTGGTTTCACACCCCAACGTGGTGCAAATTTTCGAGCTGGGTGAAGCGAACGGCACGTACTTCATCGCGATGGAATTCGTGCATGGCCGCACCTTGCGCGCGCTCGCCAAGGCGCTGAAAAAAAACGGCGAAGCGTTTCCCCTGCCGCATTTGGCGCGGCTCGCCTCACAGGCCCTCACCGGGCTCCACTACGCGCACACCTTGGTGGGCGAAACAGCAGAACCTTTGAACATCGTTCACCGCGACATGAGCCCCGACAACATCATGTTGGGCTTCAACGGTACGGTGAAAGTGCTCGACTTCGGCATTGCCAAAGCGGCGTCACAAATCACCACCACGCGCACGGGCGTGGTGAAGGGCAAGTTCGCGTACATGCCTCCCGAGCATTTGCTGGGGCAGCCGCGGTACGGCTGGTTTGTGCCGCCGATGGCTGTACGGCGAGGGTGGCCCTTGAACGGGTAAAGAGCCAGCGAATGTGGAGAGACGGTGGCTTTAAGAGTTTGTCGAGTGCGCCGACGGGTTCCGAAGGCGTTTTGTGCGCGGCTTTCCAGGCCCGTGAAGAGAGCGGTTCACTATGGCGGCCTGCGTGACGCCGTTTTAGCTTCACCCGTCATGTTAAAAACTTCTGGTTACGCAGCCCCTTCGGCTCGAGCGCCTTTGCAACCATTCTCGTTTGAGCGCCGCGATGTCGGCCCGCGCGACGTGTTGATAGACATTCGCTATTGCGGCATTTGCCATTCTGACTTGCACCAAGCGCGTGACGAATGGGGCGGCGCAGCTTTTCCCATGGTGCCCGGCCACGAGGTGGTGGGGGTGGTGGCGAAAATCGGCAAGAAGGTGAAGAAGTTTCGGGTGGGCCAAGCGGTGGGCGTGGGTTGCTTCGTCGACAGTTGCCGCAAATGCCACTATTGCAAAATGAGCGAACAGCAGTTCTGCGAGAACCACGTTTCGTTCACCTACAACAGCACCGAGCAAGACCGGCTCACGCCCACGTTCGGTGGCTATTCGAAGCAAATGGTGGTCGACGAAAATTATGTCCTGCGCATACCGCCGGGCATTCCGTTGCAGCGGGCGGCTCCGTTGTTGTGCGCGGGCATCACCACGTATGCGCCGCTTAGGCAGTGGGGCGTGGGCAAGGGCACGCGGTTGGGCGTGCTCGGCTTGGGCGGCTTGGGCCACATGGCGGTGAAAATCGGCGCCGCGCTGGGAGCGGAAGTCACGGTCTTCAGTCGCTCTGAAGAAAAGAAGAAAGACGCGAAACGGCTGGGAGCGGCGCGCTTTCTTGTCACCGCCAATGCGAAAGCTTTCGAAGACCACCAGCAGTACTTCGAAACGATTATCGACACCGTGTCGGCCAAGCGCCCAGTGGACCCCTACTTCGAATTGCTGAAAACCGATGGCACATACATTCTGGTCGGTGTGCCTGAGCACCCGCTTGAATTGAAAGCGATGCCGCTGATCAGCCGCCGCCGCAAGCTGGTGGGTTCTCTCATCGGAGGCATCGCGCAGACGCAAGAGATGCTGAATTTCTGCGCCAGAAAGAAGCTGGCCGCCGATGTCGAAGTGATTGCGATGCGTGAAGTGAACGCCGCCTACGAGCGGCTGCTCAAAGGCGACGTGCGGTACCGTTTCGTGCTCGACTTGGCGACGCTGTAGCGCGTTCGAAAAGGCGTTGACGTTGTTACACGAGTTCCAACCCACTAAGGCCGCTTTCGTTGAGCGTGGGTGAGTGGGCGAACCTCGGCGACCAGGCGCCGAAAAGCCGGCAGTCGGTCCTCTTCCTCCATGGCCAAGGTAATCGCCTTGATTTGGGCCTCAACGAATTCGAGATTCACCGGCTGGTTCAAGGTGAGAAGGTTTCGGAGGTCGTTCTGATCTCTATCACGCCAGGCGATGGCCTTGAGCACGACCAAGTCTTCCAAACTGATGACGGGTGCCGTGACTGACCCGAATTTCTCGGGGGTAGCCCGTATGGGAGCGCGCCAAACTCCGGGTCAGCCTTGAAAGGGTGACTTGGTCTGCGCGTACGGTGGCATCGACATCACCGGTGCTTCGAGCGAACCCTCGCGCCTGAACTGCGACGCCGCCGATGAGCATGAACGGCGCGCCGAGTCGCTGCAGCGCCCGGCACAGGGCCTTGATCGCCGGCTTGAGCGCCTCTCCGGTCCGCATGTGCTTTTGCCTTCCTCGTGAGACGTGTCCACAAGGCACGCACCCGTTGTTCCTCGCGCTTTTCGTAC
>JAIBBR010000212.1 GCA_019694575.1 Myxococcaceae bacterium | reverse complement strand
TGGGGCCGAGGCAGGTGGGCAAGACCACCGCGGTACATCAGGTGATAAAAAAATGGGGCGGGCCCGCGCACTACGCCTCTGCTGATTTGCCGGCACCTCCTGATGCCCACTGGGTCAAGGCGCAGTGGGAAACTGCCCGGTTGGCCACGAAGAGGGCGGGCAAGCCCACGGCCTTGTTGGTCATTGACGAAGTTCAAAAGGTTTCGCGCTGGTCTGAAATCATCAAAGGGCTCTTCGATGAAGACCGACGACAGAAGCTACCGGTTCGGGTGATTCTGCTCGGTTCCTCTTCGCTTCATGTGAAGCAAGGAGCCGAAGAGAGTCTTGCCGGTCGGTTCGAGCTTCACTTCTGCCCGCATTGGTCGTGGAGCGAATGCAAGAAGGCCTTCAAGTTGTCGCTCGAAGACTGGCTTTTTTATGGCGGTTACCCAGGCGCGGCGCCGCTCATGCAATCGTTCGACAGGTGGTCGTCTTACGTGAGCGATTCGTTGATTGAGTCTGTGCTGGCCCGCGATGTGCTGCAAATGTCGAACGTGAGCAAACCGGCTCTGCTGCGGCAGCTGTTCATGCTGGCTTCTCAGGTGCCTGCACAAATTGTGTCGTTCAACAAGATGCTGGGGCAACTGCAAGACGCGGGAAACACCACCACGCTGGCGCACTATCTGCACCTGCTCGGAGCGTCGTTTCTCGTTTCGGGCGTCAACATTTACAGCGGCGGTGTGCTTCGGCAGCGGGCTTCGAGCCCCAAGCTTTTGTTTTGGAACAACGCGATTCCCTCGGCGTTGGCACGGCAACCGTTCGCGCAAGCACGGGCGCAGGGCGAGTGGTGGGGGCGGTTGGTTGAAAATGCCGTGGGTGCACACTTGGTGAACCAAAAGCCTGCGGGTGCAGAGCTCAGTTATTGGCGAGATGGCAACCTTGAAGTCGACTGGGTGCTGGAGCACCGAAAGTCGTTATTGGCGCTTGAGGTGAAAAGCGGTCTATCGGCCCCGCATTCACGAGGGCTTGATGCTTTTGCCTCGCGTTGGCCGAAGGCAAAGACGCTGGTGATTGGCGAGGGCGGCATACCTCTCGAGACGTTCTTCTCGACTGAACCAGCGGCGTTGCTGTGAGGTATTTACTTAATCGATTGAGTCATTTGTTCATTCATTTCAGTTCGCGCTGCACGGCTTGCCACGCTTGTGTGATGTCGTGGGTGCGCGTTTCGGCCAGCGCTTTGAACTCTTCAGCCAAGTGCGCCACCTTGTCGGGGTGGTATTGCACGAGCAGCGCGCGGTACGCCTTCTTTGCTTCAGCCAGCGTGCAACCGGGTTTCACCCCCAACACTTGGTAGGGGCTCACCCGCAGCGGCGGGGTGGTGGGCTTCGGCGGCGGTACCGACTTGCTCCTTTTCGGGTTCTTGCCTGGCCTCTGCGAAAGGTGAGGGCGAGGCACTCCCGGCAAGCACGAAGAAAGCGCGTCGAGCAGAAACCATTCGTCTTCTTTCGGCGTGCCATACCGCTTCACCGCCGCCACAGGCTGACCCCGGTCGATGAGACAGTACCCTCGCGCGACCGTCGCGGCTGCCGACGCGTTGCCTGGGTACAGCGCTTCTCCCAAATCACCCATCGGGTCGCGCCACATACCTTCGACTTTGCCTTCGTCGACTACCAACACTTGCTCTAACGCATCGCCAAAGTCTTTCTCGAAGGTGGCGAACGGTTGCAATTCACGCAGATTTGCCGCGCCAGACTGGTACGGAGGAACACCCGCCACCAACAGCAACTTGCGCGCGGCGCCCACCAGCGCGAAGAGCTTGGGCTTCACCTGCCGGTCGGCGATGTAGAGAACGTGAATCACGCGGGCGAAAGCTTACCTCGGGGCAGAACGCCGCGGCGTCAATGCTCGCGCTTCGTGTGCGGGTCAGCACCCGTTTTCTAACGGGTTGTAGAGCGAATTTGAGAGTAAGTCATGGGCCCCTATGCACCGCCATTTGGACGAGCCGCACTCTTTCGCCTTTGAATCTGCCCAAACACATTACGCCGCTGACCGCGCCGCGCAAACGCGCCACATTCGCATCGAGCTCGCCCTCGACTTCGATAAGCAGACCATCGCGGGCAGCTGCACCACGCGCCTCGAAGCACGCGCTTTGCTGAAGTGGCTTTCGTTCGACGCGGTGGAGCTCGACGTCAGCGCCACCGAAGTCGACGGCAAGGCGGCCGACTTCGAGCACTCTGGGCCCAAGCTGCGCATCAAGCTGCCCAAGGCCCTGAAGCCGGGCCAAGAAGTCACGGTGCGCATCGCCTACAGCGCGCGCCCTCGCCGCGGCCTCTATTTTTTGAAGCCCGACGCCGGTTACCCGCAACGCCCGTTGCAAGCGTGGACCCAAGGGCAAGACGAAGACTCGCGCTATTGGTTTCCCTGTCTTGACGCGCCGGCCCAGAAAGCCACCACCGAAGTCATCGCCACGTTCCCCCTTAAGATGACGATGCTTTCCAACGGAGCCTGCGTCGACGACAAGCGGGTGCGTGGCAAGCGGCGCATGCACTACCGGTTAGACCGGCCGCACTCTCCGTACTTGGTGACGCTGGTGGTGGGTGAATTCGAAGAAGTCGTCGACCGTTCAGGCCCCGCGGCGGTGCGCACGCTCTTTCCCCCCGGGCGCAAGGACGAAGCGCTCAACTGCGTCAGCCGCACCGCGAAGATGCTCGCCTTCTTCGAAGACTTCACCGGCCAGAAGTACCCCTGGGGTGACTACGCCCAAGTTTTCGTGGGCGAATTCATTTTCGGAGGCATGGAGAACACCGGCGCCACCACGCTCACCGACGCGGTGCTGCACGACAAGCGCGCGCATTTAGATTTCAGCGCCGAGCCGCTCATCTCGCATGAGCTGGCGCACCAGTGGTTTGGCGACTTGCTCACCTGCCGCGATTGGCCACACGGCTGGCTCAACGAAGGGTTCGCCACGTATTCAGAAGTGCTGTGGAAAGAGCACGCCGACGGGGTTGATGAAGCTGACCATCAACGCTGGCTCGACCTGCAGGCTTACCTTGAAGAAGCGCGCGAGCGGTACATGCGCCCCATCGTGGCGCGCAAATTCGATGAGCCCATCGAGCTCTTTGACCGGCACTTGTACGAGAAGGGTGCGCTGGTGCTGCATGAGCTGCGGCGGCGCCTGGGCGATGAAGAATTCAAACAAGTGGTGCACCGCTACGTGGCGCGGCACAGCGAAGGCGCGGTCGAGACGGTCGATTTGTCGCGCACCGTCGAAGAGGTGACCGGCAGAAACTTCGACCGCTTCTTCGATGAATACGTGCACCAAGCTGGACACGTGGCGCTGAAAGTTGAAGCCCGCTACCAGCCAGAGCACAAGTCAGTGCGGCTGTGGGTGAAGCAGCAGCAAAAAGCCGACCCGTACCAGGTGCCTTTGAACGTGCAGTGGACCGTGGGCACTGAAACGAAAATGCTCACCGTTGAATTAGAGCAAAAAGAGCACGTGTTTCACCTGCCCGCGGCCAAAGAGCCTTCGCAGGTCATCATCGACGCTCGCCGTGAAGTGTTGGGCACGTTGGAGGTCGACAAGCCGGTGGGGTGGTGGCGAGCAGAGCTGAAGAGCGCTCCGTTTTCGCGCGCGCAGACCGAAGCGGCGATGGCGCTGGGCAAAGACGGCAGCGCGGCGACGGTTGAAGCGTTGGGCGCGGCGTTGAAGAAGGAGAGCCTCTTTTGGGCCACGCGCGCGGCGTGTGCCAAGGCGTTGGCGCGCATTCGTTCTGGGCATGCCAAAGCCACGCTGCTCAAAGCGGTGACGGTGAAGCACCCCAAGGCGCGCCGCGCGGTGGTGCAGGCGCTGGGTGAGTTTCGCGAAGACTCAGAAGCCACCGAGGCGCTGCGCGGTTTTTGCGTGAAGGGCGACGCCAGCGCATTGGTAGAAAGTGAAGCCGCGCGTGCGTATGGAAAAGCGCGGGCCCCCGATGCGGTGAAAGTGCTGACTGGCATGTTGGAGCGCCCCGCCTTCATGGACGTGATTGCCGTCGGCGCGCTCGACGGTTTGGCGGCCTCGCGTCAGAAAGAAGCGTGGAAGCCGGTGGTGAAGTTGACGGCTTACGGGGCTCCCGCGTTTGCGCGGCGGGCAGCCGTGGCGGCGATGGCCCGCTTGGCCGAAGTGTGCGA
>JAIBBR010000098.1 GCA_019694575.1 Myxococcaceae bacterium | reverse complement strand
TAAAAAGGGGCGAAAAAGGCACCTAAAAAAAGATCAAGGCGGCTAAGTTGCGCGGGCCTTTAGGCGGGCCGCAGGTTCGGCGGCTTCACTTAAAATGGCAAGGAGACTTTCGATACATGCCCAGCATCAAAAAGCGCGGCGCGTCACCCCAGTGGAAGAACGTGCCGGCGTCGCTCAAGCCTCTCGCGTCGTCGGTGATCGAAGCGCAGCTGCCCAATGGGCTGAAAATTCGCCTGTTGCCCAACGACGCCGTGCCGACCATCAGCTATTACACGTTTTTCAAAGTCGGCTCGCGCAACGAGCGGCCAGGCATCACCGGCATCAGCCACCTTTTCGAGCACATGATGTTCAACGGCGCGAAGAAGTACGGGCCGGGTCAGTTTGATCGCATGCTCGAGTCGAACGGCGGCAGCTCCAACGCGTACACGTCGACTGATCTCACGGTTTATTATGAAGACTGCATGGCCGAGGCGCTCGAGCTGGTGATCGATCTCGAGGCCGATCGCATGAAGTCGCTGCAAGTGACTCCGAAGATGTTGGAGAGCGAGCGGCAAGTGGTGATTGAAGAGCGCCGTTTGCGTGTCGACAATGACACCTTGGGCCTGATGGACGAAGAGCTCGGCAGCACCTTGTGGAAAGCGCACCCCTACCGCTGGCCGGTAATCGGGTGGATGAGCGACATCGAGGCGATCACCCGTGAAGACTGTCTGCAGTACTTTCACACGTACTACGCGCCCAACAACGCCACGGTGTTCATCTCGGGCGATTTCGAGCCTGAAAAGACGCTCCAGTTGCTGAAGAAATATTATGGCGGCATCAAGGCTGGGCCCGCGGTGCCAGGGGTCATTGACGCTGAGCCCGAGCAGCGGGGCGAACGCCGCGCGCAGGTGTGGCACCCCGCTCAAGCGCCTTCGTTGATGGTGGCGTACCGCGGCCCCAAGGCTTCGCACCCCGACACCCTGACGCTCGATGTGTTGCAGTACGCGTTGGCGGTGGGGCAAGGCAGCCGGCTCACCAAGGCGCTGGTTTTCGAGCAAGAGGCGGCGGTGTCGGTCTCTGTCGACTGGAGCTGGCGCGTCGACCCGGGGGCATTCACCATTCACATGGAGCTCAAGCCTGGGGCCGACCCACAGAAGTGCGAAGAGGCGCTTTACCGCGAGCTCGACAAAGTCGTGAAAGAGGGCCTCGAGTCACGCGAGGTAGAAAAAGCCTGCAACAACCTGCAAGCGCAGCTGTTGCGTGAGCTCGCCACCAACAATGGCCGCGCGCACGCGTTGGGGCACTACGAAATGATGCTCGGCACCTGGCAAGAAGGTCTGGCGCTGGCCAACCGCTACCCGCTGATCACCTGCGATGATCTGCAGAAGGCAGCGGCGAAGTACTTGTCGGCGCACCAACGTTCGGTGGTGACGCTGATGCCTCGTGAGGAAGCGTCATGAAAAAGGTGACTGCAAAAGGTGAGCTGAGGCCACTGAAGGTGCCACAGGCGTCGCGGTGGGTGCTCTCGAATGGGTTGAAAGTGCACGTGGTTCGCCGGCCCCAATTGCCTCTGGTGGCGGTGCGGCTGTTGACGCGGGCAGGCAGTGCGATTGACCCTGTCAATCAGCGCGGGCTGGCTGATTTCACCGCGGGGTTGCTGCGCCGTGGCGCGGCGGGCAAGCCGGCCGATGTGATCAACGAGTCGGTCGAGTTTGTCGGTGGCAGTTTGTCGGGCTGGGCCGGTGAAGACGCGCTCGGCGTGGCGGTGCAGGGGCCAGCGGCGCACGTTGAATCGCTGCTCACGGTAATGGGCGAAGTGGTGATGTTGCCCGACTTTCCCGAAGGTGAAATCGCGCTCGCCAAACGCCGCACGTTGGCGCAAATCGCCAATGACTTAGACGACCCCGGTTCGCTGGCTGATCGGGCGCTCAACCGGGCGTTGTGGGGCAATCACGCTTATGGCCACGAGACAGTGGGCGCCGCCGCCGACATCAAAAAATTTTCGCGCGGCGATCTCGTTCGTTTTCACCGCCAGTCGATGGGCCCGCAGGTGTCAGACCTGATCATCGTGGGCGATGTACAGCCCGACGAAATGTACCGGCTGGTCGAAGTGGCGTTCGGCGAGTGGAAAGGCGGGCCGGCAATGCCGCCCGAGTTGCCTGCCACGCCTGCGCTGGAGCGGGCGGGTGAAGTGATCTTGGTCGACAAGCCTGAACAAACACAGGTGCAGGTGCGCATTGGCGCCAAGGGCGTGTCGCGTGGGCACCCCGACGCGTTCCCCATTTCGGTGATGAGCGTGGCGCTCGGCGGTGGCTTCACGTCACGCTTGGTGAGCGAAATTCGCGTCAAACGCGGCTTGAGTTACGGCGCAGGTTGCCACTTCGACTCTTTGGCCGCCGGCGGTGCGTTCAGTGTCTCGTCGTTTACGAAGACCGAGAGCTGCTCTGAATTGCTCACGGTGGCCCTCGAGCAAGTGGCGCTCATGCGGCAAAAAGGCCCCACGCCGCGCGAGGTGAAAGCAGTGCAACGTTATGTGTCGGGTCTGTACCCCGCCAGGCTCGAGACGAACGAGTCGTTGGCGAGCGCAATCGCCGACATTCAGCTCTACCGCTTGCCCGAAGATTGGGTTGAAAAATACAGAGAGCGGCTGTGCGCGGTCACCGCCAAGCAAGCGGCGGCGGCGGCGAAGAAGCACCTCTTTTCCAACGAGCGCGTGGTGGTGCTGGTCGGCCCGGCGGCGAAGCTAGAAAAAAAGGTAGCTCGCTTCGGCCGTGTCAGCGTGATCAAACCCAACGAGCTCGAGTGAAGCTGTCGGTTTTGCGCAGCACCGCTGACTGGGTCGCGGTCGACAAGCCCATGGGCATGCCGGTCATTCCCGGCCGGCCGTCAGAGACGCAAGGCCCGGTGGTGCGCACGCTGCTCGAAGCGCAGTTAGATCAGCAGGTGTGGGTTGTTCATCGGCTCGATCGCGACACCAGTGGCGTGCTGCTCTTCGCGCTCAATGCCCAAACGCACCGCGCCTTGTCGATGGCCTTTGAGCATGGGCAGGTGACGAAACGCTACCTGGCCCTGGTGCACGGAGCCGTCAGCGGCCCGTGGGTTTCGGAGCAGCCGCTGGTACCTGCCCGTCGTGGACGCATGCGGGTAGCGCGCGCGGGAGAAACGGGTAAGCCCGCCCGCACGCGGTTCGCGGTTCGCCAAACGTGGAAGACGGCGTCGCTCGTCGAAGCGTGGCCCGAGACGGGGCGCACCCACCAAATTCGGGTGCACCTGTTGGCGGCGGGGCACCCATTGCTCGTCGATCACCAATACGGTCGGCCGAATTTCTGGGAGGTGAAAGACGAAGTGGTATTGGCACGAACGCCGCTCCATGCCTCGCGCGTTACTTTTTCGTTGCATGGCGCTGAAGAAACGGTCGAAGCGCAGTTGCCCGCTGACATGCAGCGGGCGAAAATTTTACTGGACAGTGGGCTCTGACGTCGTCGGCGCGCTCGCTGGTTCAACCACAGGCTTGGGCGCTTCGGGGCTGCCCTTGCCGTGCACCAGCGTCTTTTCGAAAGCCTTGAAGGCCACGTCGATTTTGTCACCGCGCACCGCGTTCACGATGCCGAGCCCGAACGTGGGGTGATTGATCACCTCGTCGACCGCGAAGGTTTGCTTCACGCTGTAGCTTTTCGGTTGGGTGCCGGGTTTGGCTTCGAGACGCTCGGCGAACGAGATCACCACCTTTGCCGGAGCCGCGGCCTTTCTGGCGCGAGAGGCAGCGCGTGCCTTCGCTCCGGCCGGGTCGCGGTAAGCGTGCTCGGTTTGGCAGGTGTTGCAGCGAACCCGAATAATTTTGGGCCCCACCACGGCAATCACCGTGTGCGCGAGGTTGAGTTCGCACTTGTTACACAGGGTATCGACTTCTGAACCGGCCTTGATGACTGCAGTCATTGCTGAATAGGTCCTTCTTCGATGGCGTGAATCGTGAATGTTCGGGCGGGTGCTAACACGAAATGCCGTGCAAAGGAGCCATCGCTTGACTTGCTACACCATCGCTCGATACGTGCGACCGCGAACGCGCGGAAAGACGGCCGCGCAATGAGGGCCTCAAGCCACGCCATGGTGATTCGCGAGCTACCGCGCCGACGTGCGCTCGACGTGCCGATTCGGCCCACCCGGGCTGAGATCAATATCGACGCCCTGCGCCACAATCTGAGTGAGGTGAAACGCGCCGCCGGCCCGCTGCAGATCTTGGCGGTCGTCAAAGCCAACGCTTACGGGCATGGAGCGGTGCACGTGGCTCGCGTACTTCAAGAGGCGGGCGTGTCATTTCTGGGCGTGGCTTTGATTGAAGAGGGGGTGGAGTTGCGCAATGCCGGCATCACCGCGCCAATCGTGGTGATGGGCGGCTCATACCGCTCGGGTTACGGGCTGCTCGTTTCGCACCGATTGACGCCAATGGTGTTTCAAGATGAGCACCTGCGTGAGCTCAATGCCGAAGCTGTGCGGCAAAAACAGAAGGTGGCGGTGCACGTGAAGCTCGATAGCGGCATGGGCCGCATTGGGGCGAGCATTGATGAGCTGCCACGGCTGCTCCTTTCGTTGCAGGGCTGCGCGCACTTAGAGATGGAAGGGTTTTGCTCTCAGTTGGCGAGCGCTGACGTTCAGAACTCGCAGCAAACGCGCGATCAGCTGGCAGTGTTTCGCCGTGGGCTGCAGTGTGTTGACACCGCGGGGCTGAAGCCGAAGTGGCGGCATTTGGCGAATTCTGCCGCGCTGCTGGGCTTGCCTGAAGCAAAAGTCGGTTGGGACGTGAACTTGGCGCGCCCCGGCTTGGCTTTGTATGGCTTGCGTACGGCTGAATGGCTGGGTGAGGAGTTGCTGCTTCAACCCGCGCTCACCTGGAAGACGGGCGTAACGCACCTGAAGACAGTGCAAGCCGGCCAAAAGGTTTCATATGGCGGCACGTGGGAAGCCAAGCGCCAGAGTGTGATTGCGACGCTGCCGGTGGGTTACGCCGATGGGTACCACCGCAGCTACGCCGGTAAGGGTTACGTGCTAATTCGCGGTGTGCGCGCGCCGGTGGTGGGCCGCATCACGATGGACATGTGCATGATCGACGTGACCGACATTCCCCATGTGGCGATGGGCGACGACGTGGTGCTGCTGGGCACTCAAGGCAAAGAGCGCATCAGCGCCGAGTTGATGGCCGAGTGGGCCGGTACCATTCACTATGAAGTGCTGTGCGGTATCGGCGCCCGGGTGCCGCGGCTGGCTGAGTAGCTGTTACCTCAGGGCCGTCAGCGCAGGCGCATCGCCGAAGTTTTCGACGTAGCGGCGGCGCAAAGCGTCAGTCGTATAGTTGTGCTCTTGGCAGCCCTTGTGCTCGATGCAGTACGCAGCGGTCAGCGCGGCGATGCGGCCGGTGACGTCGAGTGGCAGCCCGCGTGACAGGCCGTACATCACTCCGCCCAAGAACGCGTCGCCGGCCCCAGTGGGGTCAGCCAGGCCGCTGATCTTCGCCGCGGGTATGGCGAGCTGCTTCTCACCTTCGCGCTGATAGATCGTCGAACCACGCTCGGAGCGGGTGACGAAGGTGATCGGCGCCATGGCGATCAGCTCGGCTTCCGATTTTCCGGTCGCTTTTGCCATCAGTGAAAATTCGTACTCATTGCCCACCATCACCGCGGCGCCTTGCAGGCCGTCGAGAATTTGGTGCTTGTCGAGCCGGGGTGTCTGCTTGCCGGGGTCGAAGATGTACTTGAGGCCGAGCTGTTTGCAGTCGGCCACGTGTTTCGCCATCGCTCCGGGGTCGGTTGGAGAAACCACCACCCAGGCATCTTTCGGCAGTCTGAAGCTGCCCATGTCGACGTCGCGGGCGGCTGAAGCGGCTCCTGGGTAGAAAGCGACGATCTGGTTATTCGTTTGATCGGTGTTGATGAAGCATGACGCAGTGAAGTCGGTGCCGACGATCTTGATGCCAGAAGGATCAATGCCGACAGACTTCATCCATTCTGCGTAAGCCGAGAAGTCTTGCCCTGCGGCAGAGACCACCAACGGGCGATCTCCGAGCAGTGCCAAGGTGTACGCGATGTTGCCAGCTACTCCCCCGCGCATGCGCTTCATGCCGTCGACCAAGAAGCTCACCGTCAAGCGGTGCAGCTGATCTGGTAAAATGTGATCCTGAAACTTGCCGGGAAACGTCATCAAATAGTCGTAGGCGAGAGAGCCAGTCACAACGGTTCGCACGGGTGTTCCTTTCAGGCTTCTCGAGAGCGAGAAGTACGGTATCGAAAGCCGCCGCATAGCATGGAACCGCCGAAAATACGGTGACAGTGGGGCTCAATGTCAGACGCACGTGGCATATGCGAGCACTCACCTCAAACAACGGAGCTGTCATGGCCAAAACCGCTACTCCCAAAGCCAGACGTACCAAGAGCGAAATTCAAAATGAGTTTGAAAAAATTACCGAAGAGTCTCTTCAGCGAACAGAAGCCGCTGACGCGAAGAGCGATGCCGCTGCCTCGTTTCACGAAGCCGAAATTCGAGCGTCGACGGCTACCGTGACTGTCGAGGCCGTGGCGCAACGCATTTCTTCGCTCAACGTCGACATTTCAAAGGCGCTCAATGAAGTGACGACCCAATTGACGGCCGAGGTGAGGCAGCTGCTTCAGCTCAAAGAGGCGGTGGCTTTGGAGCGAAAGGAGCTCGAACGGCTCCATCAAATTGACGTCGCGTCGACGTCTATCGACCATTTGGTTGAAGACCACAAAGCGCGACGGCAGCAACTTGAAGCCGAAATGGCGACCGAGCGTTCTGCGTGGCTTGAAGAGAAGCAAGCCGCGGTGCGTGAACAGAAAGAGCTCGATGAAGCGGTGAAAAAACAACGGCAACGCGAAGCCGATGAGTACGACTACAAAAAAGCCCAAGAGCGAAAAAAGGCTCAAGACGGTTATGACGAGAGCGTTCGTCTGCGCGAAAAGCAGAATCAAGAGAAACAGCAGGCTCTGGAAAAAAGCTGGACGGAGCGTGACGAAGCACTCAAGACGCGCGAGCGTGAGTGGGCAGACCTGCGCGCGCAAGTCGATGCTCTGCCTCAGAAAATGAAAGAAGAACGAGAACAGGCGGCCACCCACGCCGCGGCGGCGACCCGAAGCCAACTCGAGCAACAAATCATGTTGTTAAAGAAAGACGCCGAAGCCGACCGCAAGCTCGCAGAGATGCGTATTCAATCTCTCGAGGCCAGCAACGCACACCAGGCCGCGCAGGTTGAATTGCTGGCGAAGCAGCTCGACGATGCCAAGCGGCAGGTACAAGACATTGCGGTGAAGGCGATTGAGGGTGCCTCGGGAGCGAAAGCCCTCGCGCACATCAATCAAATTGCCATGGAGCAAGCCAAGACCCGGCTGGGGCAAACCTGACGTTTGCGGGGCCGTCGGCGCAAGGCGCTGCGGGCAGCGGCAAACCCACGGCGGCGGCGATTTCGAGCGTGCGCTTCGGTGTAGGGCAGCGCTCCTTTACGCCGTCGAGGTCTAGCCGACCACTTCGCGCCATATGGAGCAGGGTGCGAAGTGGGTGTGCCTCCACCTCGGTCGAGGCGTCACCCGCCAAGGCGATCAGGCGTTCAAGGCACGCAGGCCTCAGCGCTTCGACCTGTACCAGCCACGCTTCGATCGCTTCAACCGCGGCGCTGCGTTCTTCGCCGAGCCGTTCGAGCTCGCGCCGCGCCTTGCTGAAGCTCATCTCTGGCCACGCTTTGGCGAGCAGCACCGGCCTTTGCCAGGTTTGCTTGGTGCGCTTCCAATGATCGTCGCGCGCCTTCACCGAAACCAGCTCGAAGGTGGGGACGATCAGCGCGGTCAAGCTGCCGCCGTGGCAGGCACCCGTGTCGATGCAGTACACAAGGTCGCGATGCACTTGGGGGCCGTTCAGCACCACGTGGTGGCCGACGACCACCGGCTTGGGCCCTTGGTATAGCTCGTACCAGCGACGGTCACCGAGCGCGGTGCTCAGCTCGCGCTCACCTGAGGTGGTACCTGACACCACCTCGTCGCGTTGCTTTGAAAGCGCCAAGCCCGGCATCAAAGCGGCGTGTACGACAACGATCTCGTCGGTTTCGTACCAGTACGGCAGCCGCGACATCCATCGCACTGCTTCGGCGTAGTCGTCGCCCAGTTGCAACCGGGTGATCTCTTGCGAGAAAGAAAATACCTGGCGCACGTGCTTTCGCTCGTGGTTGCCCATGATCACCACCGCACCTGGCCGCTCGCGAAAAAAACGCAACACTTTGCCCGGCTCGGGGCCGCGATCAACGAGATCGCCAACCGAGACCAAGATGTCGCTGGCAGTGAGCGCTACACGATCGCACAGCTCGAGCAGCTCATCGTGACAGCCGTGAATGTCTCCAATAATGATGTGCCTTGTTCCCATGATTAAAGTCCCTTCTCGTAACTCCAAGAAAGATACGGCCGAACCGCACGCCTTGACCGGACCGATTTCCGGACACAGCGTCGCGGGCTGGGGTTGGGCAGAATACCTTGGCGCGCTGGTTGAAGAATTCGGCACCCTGGCCGCGGTGGCGTGGAAGCTCTTTGAGCAGGGTGGCGGCGACGACGACGTGGGATCGATTGAACGGGCGCTGCGCCGGCTGCGAACCAAGCGACAGCACGACGGAGGCATTTGGGGCGACAAGCTGCTCGCCTGCTTCGGTATGCCGCGGTCGATCGAAGATCGCCTGGTGTGGATGGGCGTGTACCACAGTCTCTTCAATGACCTGCCGGTCGCCATCTGCACCGATCAATTGCGGCTGTGGGACTTTCCGCCCGTCTCGGCATCGCCGGCGCGGGTGTGGTTGCTCTTGTGTGCAGCGAGCCTGGCGCTGCGCCGTCGCGACTTCGCGGGCGCGCGCGTTTACTATGACAGGGTGGCCGCGGCGATGGCGGTTGGGCGCGTGCGCGACGAAGCGCGCATCGAGCATGCGTTGATGGTTGCCTACCTCGAGAGCCGCACCGGGCCCGACGCCGCGCAGCTCGCGGCGCTCGAGTCGGCTGAGCGTCTACTCGCCGCCGCCACGCTGTCGGTCGGCGACCGGGCATGCTTCACCGCGCGGCTCGTTGATTCATGGGCCTTTCGCGATAACCACCGCAGCCGCGAGGCAGAGGCGATGGCACGGTATCGCTCGCTGCCAGTGGAAGACGTGCACCCATTCGCGAGCTACCGCCGTGAGGCCGGCTTGGCATATGGGCACCTCTGGGCAGATGATCGAGCCACCGCGCATCGCCACGCCCGCGCCGCCTGCGACCATGCCGGTGACGGAGGCTATGCACGGCTGCGGGTAATGGGGTTGATTCTCTGCGCGCGAACTGATGAGCCCGGGGCAGCGCGTGTTTTTCTCGCACGGGCCCGAGCCATGGCTGCGCGCCTGGGTGAAGAAGAGCTCGCGGGCCGCGTAGAACGGGCCGCGGTGCAGCTCGGGTTGGGCTAACGACGGCACTTCGTCGAAACCACCACCGTGTCGTAGCCAGCCTCAGCCAGGCTCGCACATGTTTCGCGGCACAGAGCGAACATGGGCCCTGACGACAGGTAGGCCCCCCGCAGCCCCTGGCACGCTTGCGCATTGAAGATCTGCGAGAGCCTCTGTGAGCGATTTTTCCCAGTCGCGCGAGCGTCATAGATGCCGCGGCCATTGGTACCTGAATGCAAGAGCCACATGCAGGCGGTGGGTAACGGTACTGGCCGTGCGAGCTCGAGCGCCAACTGCAGGACAGTGCCGATTTTTATTGCACCGCTGCAAGCACCGTGGCGGCATCTGCCGCGTCGATTCGGCGGTCGCCGTTGACGTCGTAGAGCGGGTCATACGCACCGTCGATGCGGCGTTCAGTGGGGAGCGCTCCTCCCACGCGCAAGGCCACTTCGAGCAGATCTCGCCCGTCGATGGTGCCATCGAGCGTGACGTCGCTCGGTTGGCTGCAAGAAACTTCGCGCACCGCGGTCCACTCGGGGTCGAGCTCGATTGACTCCAGTGACTGTTCGCCACTCACCAGGCTCTCGCTGCGAGTCGCCGCTGCGTTCACTTTCGATGAAACCACCTCACCGCTCGGCAAACGCACCCGCACCGGCAGCGACACCGGGCACACCCCCTCGCATTGGGCTTGCCACTTCACGCCGTCAGCGTCGCGGCGTGGCGCGATCTTCACTCGAGCGAAGCCGGTGTGTCGCAACCAGCGATCGATAAGCGGCGTCAGATCAGGCCCGCCCAATTTGCTCACTTCTTCAGCCAGCGCCGCCATGCTCGTCTGCCCATACCCTCGGGCGATCAGCGCTCGCAGCGCGGGGGCAAAGATCGCGGGCCCCGTTTCTTCTTCAAGCATGCGCAGCACTACCGGTGCCTTGTGGTACGTGACGTAAATGAAGCCGGGCTTCTGCGCGACATCGGCGCTCAGCGGCGCCACGTCTTGGCCTGCCGGCGTGCGGTACATGTACCAAACCGCATTCATGCGCATGCCCCGCGCGCGTTCTGCCGGGCCCCGCAATGCGCCGAGCGCCCGCCAGCCTGAATATTCAGCGAACGCCTCTGACATGAAGCCCATTTCGTCGAACACGCCGCTGCTCAAGTTGCCCCACCAGCTGTGGGCCATTTCGTGGGCGATGCCCTGATCAATCAGGTACGTGTGCGTAAAGAAAATGTAGTCAGCCAACAACACGTTGCCCAACATGCCCATGCCGCCCGCCGGCATCGATTGCGGCGCTGCGATCAAATGTGATTCGGCGATCGGCAGCTCTCCGTACATCGGCGCGTAAACGCTCCACAGCGCGAGCGCGAGGTCGGCTGAAGACTGCTGCCGGTCTTCGCTCACCGTACCGGGGGTGAAATAGGCCTTCACGGTGCGGTCGCCGCTCGAGGCTTGCACGGCTTGAAAAACGCCGCTGGCGATGAACTGGCTTTCCGTCGGTACGTGTGCGGCATATGTCCACCGCTGCGCGCCGCCTGGCAGCTCGGTCACTGTCGCTGCGCCTTGCCCGGCAATCGCGCTGTGCCCCTGCGGTACGCGAACCGTGACAGTCCAGAGATTGGCGTCTGCATCGGCGTAGAAATTTTGAAAATACCACGGCATTTCGTACGTCAGCGGGTAGAGCATCGTGCCTTCGGGCGACGACACGCACTGCGCGAGCGGCGAATTGGGTATTTGGCAACTGAGCGGTCCCTTGTAGGCCATTCGAAATTCAGCGCTTTGCCCCTTGGCCATCGTTGGAAAAGTGACCCGCCAGAGGTGCGTTGGGTACTGCGGGTGTGGTGCCGGTTGCACTTGCGTGCCGTTGACCCAAAAGCCCTCCATCGTTCCGGGAGGAATGAGAAAGTCGAAGCGATCGATCGATCGGTTCGCGACGGCGGTAAGGTTGACTTCGATGGCAGGCTGGGCGCCGGTGAGATCAGCGGTGATGTCTTGCTGTGTGAAGTCGAAAGGCGCCGTTTGGGCCAAGGCGAGTGACGAAAGCAGCAACGAAATGAGCATGGCCTTCATGGAGCAGCTCCGATCGATCCGCCCGACACGCTGATCACCACGCCGTCTCCGCTCAGACGCCGTACCGAGGTGTCGACCAGTGTCAGTTGACCGGTAGCTGCCGGCACTCGAAGGGTGAAGTGGGCCAAGCGCGTTTCACCATCGATGGCGCGCTCCTGCGCTTTGCTGCCCAGGCGTGCACCTCCGAAGAGCAGCGAGGAAGAGGTGGTTTTTCCCAGATAAAGAACTTCACCCGAGGTGTGAGGGCCGAGGGCCTCGTCGATGATCGCCGGCTCGTCAGGTTGCGTCTTGAGCCCGTCGAGCGCGATGCGAAATGCGTAACCGATGATCGACCCCAGCTCTTTGCCAAACACCTCGACCTGCAGACGGTCGCCCTCGAGCGCACCGCGCACGAAAAGCGCCGGGCCGCCAGCAGGTGGCGGAGCTCGAAATACAGGAGGACCCTTGATGGGCACGTCTACGGGCGGCGCGCTACACGCCATGGCAAAACACGAAATGAGAAAGATACGACGCGTCACGAAAGACTCCTGGGCTGAAACCGGCCAGCGCCACAAATGCCGCAGTGCAAGGCGCGCTCACAACGCGATTCGTGCCCAACCGCCTGCGATTCTTGCTCTGACATTGATGGTGTGTTTTTTGCTCTAGGCAACCCCGTGTTCTTCACAGCGTTAGAAAAAGAGCGTTTCGTCGGCAGCCACTTGCGGGTGCGCCGTTGGGCCCACCGGGGCGCAGACTCGTTGATTGCCCACACCGCGGTGCACAGCGCGTTGGAGTTGGCCTGGGTCGAGTCGGGCGAGATAATTTACCGCATTGGCCGCCGAATGCTGCGCGTGCGATCAGGCGAGCTGATGGTGGTTCCTCCCGGTGTAGAGCATGCCACCACGTTTTCACCCGGCTGCCACGCGGGCTCTTTGTGGTTTGGCGGCCAGCGCTTGGTCGATGAGGCGGGCTTCTCGTGCGCTGACTTGTCGCTCGGCGCCGCGCCGCCAGCGCTCGGCTTGGAGCACTTGGCGAAGCATCTGCAAGCTGAAGCTTTCGCGGCAGACTCGCAAGGTGAAATGGCGGCCGATCTGTTGGCCGAGGCCCTATTGCTGCGGCTTTCACGCGTGCACCCAAGGCAAGTGCACCTGCGACACTCGGTGGGCATTCGCCGCGCGCTCGAGCTGATGAACGCGCATTTCGCAGAAGCGCTCTCGGTAGAGCAACTGGCGCAAGCCGCGGCGATGAGCCGCTATTACTTCTCGCGCTGCTTCCGAAAAGAAGTGGGCGAAAGCCCTTACGCCCGGTTGCAGCGTATTCGGTTGAACCGCGCGGCCGTGATGCTGCGGCATGGCCGGGTGTCAGTCACCGAAGCATCATTGGCGTGTGGTTTTGGCGACTTGGGCCGTTTCAGCCGCAAGTTCCGTCAGCAATTCGGTTGCACGCCCAGTCAAATGTCGGCGCGCGAAGCTCAGCCCGCCGTTGCTTTCGACTGACGCTGCTTGTCGAGCGGGGTGACGCAAGTGCCTGACGCTTTGCACACCACCACCGGAGGGGTCAGCACGTGCGCCGCCGAATCGCTCACCTGCGGTTGCGCCTCAATGACTTTGCGCGCTTCAAAACGCATGGTGCGTGACGTCTTGCCGACCTTCACGATCTCGCCGAATGCCTCGATGTAATCGCCGGCGCGCACCGGAGCCAAAAACTCCACGTTGTCATACGCGCGAAACAAGCCCTCGTCTCCGTCGAGCCGAATCAACAGCTCGGTCGCCACGTCGCCGAAGAGCGCCAGCATGCGTGCGCCGTCGACCAAGTTGCCGCCGTAGTGCGCGTCGTGCGAGCCCATGCGCAGCCGCAAAGTGACGCTCAGGTTTTGATCGGCCATCGAAAGCCTCCCGTTACTTCAGCAAGCTCGACTTGATGTACTCGCGGTTTAGGTCGGCGATCACCTTGACGCTGATCTCCTTGGGGCACACCGCCTCGCACTGTGAATAGTTGCTGCAGGTGCCGAAACCTTCGGCGTCCATCTGGGCGATCATCGTGCGCGCGCGGTCGCCCGCTTCGACCTTGCCCTGCGGCGTATGCGAGAGGTGTGACACTTTGGCTGCCACGAAGAGCATCGCCGAAGCATTTTTGCAGGCTGCCACGCAGGCGCCGCAGCCAATGCACGCCGCCGCGTCGAACGCCTGGTCGGCATCTTTCTTGGGAATCGGCAGCGCATTCGCGTCAGGAGCGCCCCCCGTATTCACCGACACGTACCCGCCGCTGGCAATGATGCGATCGAACGCCGAACGGTTGGTCACCAGGTCGCGAATCACGGGGAAAGCCTTGGCGCGCCATGGCTCGATGTAAATGTCTTGCCCGTCTTGAAAATGCCGCATGTGCAACTGGCAGGCGGTGACGCCTTTGTGGCCGCCGTGGGGAATGCCGTTGATCACCATTGAGCACGCGCCGCAAATGCCCTCGCGGCAGTCATGATCGAACGCGATCGGCTCTTCGCCGGTCTTGGTCAGCTCTTCGTTCACCACATCGAGCATTTCTAAAAACGACATGTGCTCGTTCACATTGTTCGCCACGTAGTCGGTCATTTTGCCCGGTGCATTGGGCCCTGCTTGGCGCCACACGTGAAGCTTCAACGTCATCGTTTTGCCGGTGGTCATTTGTAGCTCCGGGTCTGCAGCTCGACGAATTCGAAATTGAGCGGTTCTTTATGGCGAACGGGGGTTGCGCCCTCACCTTGGTATTCCCACACGCTGGCGTGGCAGTATTCAGCGTCGTTGCGCTGCGCCTCACCGTCGGGCGTTTGAAACTCTTCGCGAAAATGGCCTCCGCATGACTCTGCGCGGTCCAACGCGTCGCGCACCATCAATTCGCCGAACTCTAAAAAGTCAGCGACGCGGCCCGCGTTTTCGAGGGCCATATTGAGCGACGCGTCACTGCCTGGCACGTTGACGTTTTTCCAGAACTCCTCGCGCAGCACGGGAATCTCTTGGAGCAGTTCCTTAAGGCCCTTCTCGGTGCGACCCATGCCGCACTTTTCCCAAAGCAGGGCGCCCAGCGTTCGGTGAAAATCAGCCACCGTGCGCTTGCCTCCGATCGCCAAGAAACGGGTGGTGCGGGCGCGCACGTCTTCAGCCGCCTTCTTGAATTCGGGGTGGTCTGTCGTCACCTTGGGCTGCTTTGCGGTCGCAAGGTAGTGCCCAATCGTGTACGGCAGAATGAAGTAGCCGTCGGCCAGGCCCTGCATCAGCGCCGAAGCGCCGAGCCGGTTGGCGCCGTGATCAGAGAAATTGGCTTCGCCCACCACATGCAAGCCGGGAATGGTCGACATCAAATTGTAGTCAACCCACAAGCCGCCCATTGTGTAGTGCACCGCCGGGTAAATGCGCATCGGCGCGCTGTAAGGGTCTTCGCCGGTGATGGTGGTGTACATGTCGAACAAGTTGCCGTAGCGCTCGCTGATCACCTTCGCGCCCAACCGCTTGATCGCGTCGCCAAAGTCCAAATACACGCCGCGGCCACCCGGGCCCACGCCACGCCCCTCGTCACACACTTGCTTCGCCGCACGCGACGCAATGTCACGCGGAGCCAGGTTGCCGTAGCTGGGGTACTTGCGCTCCAGGTAGTAATCGCGCTCGCTGTCGGGAATTTGCGAGGGAGCGCGTGTATCGCCTTGCTGGGTTGGCACCCACACCCGCCCGTCGTTGCGCAAGCTCTCAGACATCAAGGTGAGCTTCGACTGGTAGTCGCCCGACACCGGAATACACGTGGGGTGAATTTGCGTGTAGCAGGGGTTGGCGAAACCAGCGCCCTTCTTGAACGCACGGTAAGTAGCGGTGACGTTGCAGCCCTTGGCGTTGGTCGAGAGATAGAAGACGTTGCCGTAACCGCCGCTTGCGAGCACCACCGCGTCGGCCGCCCACGACTCGATTTTGCCGGTGACGAGATCGCGCGTCACGATGCCGCGTGCGTGCCCGTCGATCACCACCAGCTCGAGCATCTCGTGCCGGGTGTGCATTTTCACGCCGCCCGCTTGCACCTGCCGCTCCAGCGCTTGGTACGCGCCGATCAGCAGCTGCTGCCCGGTCTGCCCGCGGGCGTAAAAGGTTCGTGACACTTGGGCGCCGCCGAAGCTGCGGTTTGCCAAGTGGCCGCCGTACTCGCGAGCGAACGGCACACCCTGCGCCACACACTGATCGATAATGTTGGCGCTCACTTCAGCCAGGCGCCACACGTTTGACTCACGGGCGCGAAAGTCTCCGCCCTTCACCGTGTCGTAGAAAAGCCGCTGCACGCTGTCGCCGTCGTTTTGGTAGTTCTTGGCGGCGTTGATACCGCCTTGCGCCGCGATCGAGTGGGCGCGACGGGGGCTGTCTTGAAAGCAGAACGCGTCGACTTGGTAGCCGAGCTCAGACAGCGTGGCCGCTGCTGAACCACCGGCCAAGCCCGTGCCGACGATGATGATCTTGAACTTTCGCTTGTTGGCGGGGTTCACCAACTTCATGTCCATCTTGTGGTTCGACCATCGCTGCTCGATGGGGCCAGAAGGGCAACGTGCGTCAAGTTTCATGGCAGCTTCACCAGGCCAAACATCACCGAGAGAGGAATAGAAATGAACCCCGCAGCCACACCGTAAGCGAGCACGTACGCCGCCCGCTTCACCGCCGGAGTCCACGAGGCGCCCCACAGGCCCACGTGTTGGCACATGCTGTAAAGGCCGTGCACCAAGTGCTGCGCCAAAAGAATTTGCGCGGCAATGTAGATGAGCGCAATCACCGGCTGCTGAAAACCAAGCACCACCATGCGGTACGTGTCGATGCCTTGCAGCCCGTCAATGGTGATGGTGCGCACGTTGTCGGCGCCAAACCAGTGCCAGGTGAAATGCGCCAAGTGGTACAGAATGAATGTCGCCACCAACAAGCCCGAGATCAGCATCGTCTTCGAGCCAGGGTTGGCTTGCGAACGGTTCTCGTACGCGTAGGCCACGGGGCGCGCAGCTTTGGCGTGCAAGTTGGTGCGAATCGCCGACCCAATGTGCAGCGGAAACGCGATCAACAACGCAATGCGCGCTACCCACAACAGCGCGGGTGTGGCGTGCAGCTTCGCCGCGTACGAATTCATCACTTCTGGCCCGGCGTAGATCATCAAGTTGCCGGCCATGTGGGTAAGAAACCAAAACCAAATGCCCACTCCCGTCACCGCCATCACCACTTTGGCGCCGATCGAAGTGTTCATCAGTTGCCACGTCTGCATGAGCAGAGGCGTGGTGTCTTGCACTGGTCGTGCGTCCGACGCATTCGAGGACATGAACAGCTCCCGCAGTAGAAAAATGATTCGTTATTTGGCGTATAGCCCTCACCCAGCCAGCCGCCACGAACAAATGGTGTGCCGCTTCTCTTACGTCACAAGCAAAACATTGCAGAGCTGAAAGGTGGAGTAATGCCAATCTCATCGTGCCTATGGCTTGGTGAGTAGCGCCTGGCGAAATTTTTCAGGCGCTTCCCACATCACGAAATGGGCGGCCTCGGGCACCTCGAACCAGTTTTTGCCTTTGGGCGCTTCGAGCCGATCGTAGAAAGCGCGGGCCAGGGTGATCGGCGTGGCCATGTCTTTGCCGCCATGCACGAAAGTCACCGGCACGTCGATGCGTTTGTAGCGATCGATCGCCCGGTAAGACTGCAAGGGAGGCAACAGTGCGTGGAGCGAAAGCTGAGAGCCGGCGTTCATGCGCTCCCAATCGGCGTCTTTGTAATAGGGGTTGTTCTGCCGGGCTTTTTCGTAGAACCGCGCAGACACATTACCCATGACCGCGCCGGTGTCTGCCAATAAGCGGCTGGCCGCGAGTTGGTGCGTCACCTTGGGCCAGGGAGGGGGGCCGAGCGCGTCGAGCTCTGCTTTTCGCGCCGGAGGCAGGTGATTTTGCAGATATTCCCAGCGGAGCTGGTCGGCCGTCTCGATGTCTCCCATGGTGCCGACGAGCACGAGGCGCGCGAAGAGCTCGGGGTTTTTCTGTGCCATGCCCAGGGCGACGAGGGTGCCCCATGAGTGCCCGACCAAGATGATCGGCCGATCGGGCGCGCGGCGGGCGATCTCGCGAGCGACGGCAAGCCCGTCGTCGATCACGCGCTCAGCGGTCAACGTGGTGGGAGAAATGTCAGGCGAATACGACTTGCCGGCGCCCGGTTGATCCCAATGAACCACGGTGAAGTCGTTGAGCAGACCGTCGTCGAACTGAGGGCTGAAGGGAATGAACGGCATGCCCGGGCCGCCATGGAGGAAAAACAGTATCGGCCGCTCCATGTCGCTTGAGTGCACCAGCACGGCCTCACGAAAACCGTACACGTTCCACATTTGCAGTGTGTCGAGCGTCTGCGGGGTGACGCCGTCTTTGGGCGCGGTGGCACACGCCAGCAGCAGGCAGCAGCCCCACAGTGTCAAAAAACGGCGCGCGGTCGTCACCACAGGCCGCTTACAAAGTACTGGCAGCCGCCAGCCACAAAATAAAGACAAACGGCCGGCCATTCGGTAAGAGCCGCCTCGTTTCCCCCAGCGCGCGTCAGAAGGACACTCATGAAAATTCACGAGTATCAGGGCAAAGAGATCTTCCGTAAGTACGGCGTGCCGGTGCCGAAGGGCATCGTGGCCAAGTCGCCGAAAGACGCCGAGCGCGCGGCCCAGTCATTGGGCACCAAGGTGACGGTGGTGAAGGCGCAAATTCATGCTGGTGGCCGCGGAAAAGGCGGTGGCGTGAAGTTGGCGAAGAGCGTTGCCGAAGCAGGCGAGCTCGCCGCCAATATGCTCGGCATGATGTTGAAGACGCCACAAACCGGCCCTGAAGGCCAACGCGTCAACACGCTCTACATTGAAGAGGGCCTCGATATCGCCCGTGAAATGTACCTTGGCGTGACGTTGGACCGTGCCACCTCACGCGTCACCTTCATGGCGTCGACTGAAGGCGGCATGGACATCGAAGAGGTGGCGGCCAAGCACCCCGAGAAGATCATTCGTGAGTCAGTTGACCCGGCAGTGGGCTTTCGTGACTTTCAGGGTCGCAAAATCGCTTACGCGCTCGGCGTGCCGCAAGAGTCTGTCGGCAAGATGGTGCAATTCTGCAAGGCGATCTACCAGGCGTACATCGACACCGACGCGTCGCTGATCGAAGTGAACCCGCTGGTGATTCTCAAAGACGGCAACATCGTGGCGTTAGACTCGAAGATGAACTTCGACGAGAACGCGCTCTACCGTCACCAAGAGATCGTGGCGATGCGCGACGTGGCCGAAGAAGACCCGCGTGAGGCAATGGCCAAAGAACACGACCTCGCGTACATCTCGCTCGACGGCAACATCGGCTGCATGGTGAACGGCGCCGGGTTGGCCATGGCCACGATGGACACGATTAAACTGGTGGGTGGCAAGCCGGCCAACTTCTTAGACGTCGGTGGCGGCGCCTCACGTGAAAAGGTAACCGCGGCGTTCAAGCTGATTCTGGCTGACCCGGCGGTGAAAGCGGTGTTGGTGAATATTTTCGGCGGCATCATGAAGTGCGATGTGATCGCTGAAGGCATCGTGGCGGCGGCGAAAGAAGTGCAGCTCAAGGTGCCGTTGGTGGTGCGCCTTGAAGGTACCAACGTCGAGAAGGGCAAAGAGATTTTGGCCAACTCGGGCTTGAAGGTGACCAACGCCGACAACCTGCGACAGGCAGCCGAAAAGGCGGTCGCGTCGATTTCATGATTCGGGTCGGCGCGGCATTGACGGCGGCACTCGCGGTGGGCTGTGGGCCTGCGCCGCAAGCGAAAGACGAAGCGGCCGTCGTGTACCGCGTGTCTTTCGATGCCGAAGCGGGCGTGTCGACCAAGGTGGTTTACCCGGTACCCCCGGGCGATTTTCAGGCGGTGCTGGTGGCGGGGTTGACCGTCACTGATGGCGCCACCGCGGCCATTGAAAATACGACTGAAGGCGTGGGCCTGGCGTTGTCGGGCAAGGGCAAGGTCGAAGCGAGTTACAGCAACAAGAAGGCGAAGGGTTATTTCGGCACGGGTGACGACGCGCCTGACGCCACTTTGACGATGGACGTGGCGAACGCTGGCACCGAGCAGCGCTATTTCAGAGTGAACAAAGGCGGCTCATCGGTAGCGCCAGTGACGTTCGAATACACAGTGTCGCGTGACTGTGGCAGCGGTTGTGGCGGCACGCGCGCTTGGACTTTTAGTGGCTCAGTAGGCTTGGGTCGGCAACAGGTTGAGCTGAAGTACGCAGAGGAGACACGGTAATGAGCATCATGGTCGGCAAAGACACCAAGGTCGTCGTTCAAGGCCTCACCGGGTCGGCGGGCTCGTTTCACGCCAAGCAGATGATTGACTACGGCACCCACGTGGTGGCGGGAGTGACGCCGGGTAAAGGCGGTCAAATGTTCGAAGGCAAAGTGCCGCTCTTCAACACAGTAGAGCAAGCGGTGAAGGCGACGGGGGCGAACGCGAGTGTCGTTTTCGTTCCGCCTCCGTTCGCGGCCGACGCGATCATGGAGGCCGCCGACGCGGCGATACCGCTGGTGATCACCATCACCGAAGGTATTCCGGTGAACGACATGGTGAAGGCCAAGCGCTTCATCAGCGGGTTGCCGACACGGCTGCTCGGCCCCAACTGCCCCGGTGTGATTACGCCCGGTGGCAAGTGCAAAATTGGCATCATGCCGGGTCATATTCACAAGCCAGGCCGCATTGGCGTGGTGTCGCGCTCGGGCACGTTGACATATGAAGCGGTGTTTCAGCTCACGGGCTTGGGCTTGGGCCAGTCGACCGCGGTGGGTATCGGCGGAGACCCGGTGAATGGCACCAACTTCGTCGACGTGTTGAAGCTCTTCAATGCTGACCCCGAGACCGACGCGGTGATTATGATCGGTGAGATCGGCGGCGGCGCTGAAGAAGAGGGCGCACAGTACATCGCTCGCGAGTTCACCAAGCCAGTGGCGGGCTTCATCGCCGGTACGTCAGCGCCTCCGGGTAAGCGCATGGGTCATGCGGGCGCGATCATCTCGGGTGGCAAGGG
The DNA here is from genome assembly GCA_019694575.1 of Myxococcaceae bacterium. GTDB lineage: Bacteria > Myxococcota > Myxococcia > Myxococcales > Myxococcaceae > JAIBBR01. The sequence continues at coordinate 704 of JAIBBR010000098.1, read as the reverse complement.
TACAGCAGAAGCAAAAATTCAGGCGATGGAAGCAGCCGGAGTGGTGATGGCGCAGTCGCCCGCTGAATTGGGTACGACGTTGCAAGAGGCGGTGCGAAGGGGCCCGCCGAAGAAGAACAAACGCTAAGGAGAAGTTCACGTGGCCATCGAAAGAACGTTGTCGATCATCAAGCCCGACGGAGTCGAAAAGGGCGTCATCGGTCAAATCATCACCCGCTTTGAGAGCAACGGCATGAAGCCGGTTGCGATTCGCATGCAGCAGCTCTCGCGCGCCGACGCTGAGGGCTTCTACGCGGTGCACAAAGAGCGTGGCTTCTTCAAGGCGCTTTGCGATTTCATGGTGTCGGGGCCGGTGGTGATCATGGTGCTCGAAGGCGAGAACGCGGTGCTGAAAAACCGAGACCTGATGGGTGCGACGGACCCGACGAAGGCCGCGAAGGGCACCATTCGCGCGGACTTTGCGAAGAGCATCGACGCGAACACGGTGCATGGCTCGGACAGCGTTGAGAACGCGAAGGTTGAGGTCGCGTACTTCTTCCGCACCACCGAGCAGTGCGCATACGAGTGGAAGCGCTAATTGTTTAGTATCAATCCTCTGGGATGGGTGAAACCCCTCGCCTTTAGGCGAAGCCTTCAGGAGGGTTTCGGTACGATGAGGGTGTGACAGCATACCGGAAGTCAGCGCACACAGTGTATCAGCTGCA
>JAIBBR010000097.1 GCA_019694575.1 Myxococcaceae bacterium | reverse complement strand
GAGGTCAAGAGGACTTCGCGCGCAAAGCGCGGAATTCCTCAATCGCTACGGCACAGCCCGGTCCTTCTCGCCCGACGCCTCAACATCACCGCCTTTTTTCGGGGCCGGTGACCGATACGGGTTAGCGACGACCGCGCGCAGGGCGACCTGGTGTTTCTTGGAGACGAAGTGGTGCTGCGTGACCGCCGGCAAGAGACGGCAGTGCCTCCGCAAAACTGGCAGCCTCCCGAGGGGTCAACCGCCCAGCAGGTGAAGCCGACAGTGTCGAGCGCCGTGGCACGGCGCAGCACGCACAAGCTGACCGACGTCGAAGCCAAAGGCCGCGTTCCCTCCCAGGCGGCCGACGTGGCGCCGGCTGACCGTTTTGAGCCGCCGCCCAAGCCGGTCATCGCCCGCCCGGTTGAGCCCGAAGCGCCCGTGTCGACGCGCCCTGCCGAGCCTGAAATGCCGGAGCCCACAGAGCCTGCGGCGGCGCGCCCCGAAGCGCCAGTACCGCCGTCGAGCCCAGAAGGCCCCGCGCCATTTCGCGGTGGGCCGATGACGACGCTCACCCCTCCGCTGACCCCGGTACAGCCCGTCACGCCGCCTGTGGAACAGCCGCTGCCTGTAGGGCCCGAGCGCCGCGAGATTCTCGAGCCGCGCACGGGGCCGCGTGTTTTGGCAGGCAGCCCCGACATTCGGCAGCAACCTACGGTGCCCCGTTTGCAAACAGCCGTGACGCCGCCGCGCCCCGAAGCGTCAGTAGCGCCAGTACCGCCGTCGAGCCCAGAAGGCCCCGTGCCATTTCGCGGTGGGCCGATGACGACGCTCACCCCTCCGCTGACCCCAGTGCAGCCCGTCGCGCCGCCTGCGGAAGGGGCCCGTTTGCAAACAGCCGTGACGCCGCCGCGCGCCGTTGCGGGGGCCGGTATTTCGCCCGTGACACCCCCGGTGGTGGCCAATGCGCCCAAGCCGCTCGATGCGCTTTTGGTGGAGCACAACTTTCGCTCTGTCACCGCAGACGGCCGGGTGACGGCCGCCGAGAGCGCCAGCTTGCGTTCAACGTTGACCACGCTTTCGCCCGAGGCCCAAGCCGAGCTCTCGCTGCGCTTTCAAGCGTCACGCGGCTTGTTTGACGCCGGCGAAGCGCGCACCACGATGGAGCAATTCGTCGCCAGTTCCAGCCGGCTCACCAGCGCGGGCGGCCGCGTGCTCACCGGCGCGTCGACCATGGCGCGTGCGCCTTCGAGCGTGCAATTGAAAGCCGCCAGCGTGGGCTCTTTGCCCGCCGGCCACAACAAGGTCACCCTGACATGGGCCCAAAACACCGAGAGCGACTTACAAGGCTACCGTGTGTACGTAGGCAATGCGCCGGGCGTTTTTAGCCACGTCTATGAAGTGGCGGGTCAAAATGCCAGCAGCCTCGAGCTGAGCAACTTGCCGAAGGGTACGTACTTCTTCGCAGTCACCGCTTACGACACGTCGAATAACGAGAGCGCCTTTTCGACCGCGGTGACCAAGACGGTGACGCAGTGAGAAGCTAACCTTCCCAGTGAATGTGGTCTTGTTCGACGTCATCGACGAAGCGAATGTTGAGCGGCGTGGTTGACGTGACGAGCAGCCACCGGCCATTTGGAGTCGACTTCACGGCGAACTCGCGGTCGGACAACCGGCGAATCAGCGGGTACCGTACGTCGTTTTCTTGCCGCACCACCTGCACGCCTGGGTCCACCAAGGGAGCCGCGGGCAGGGCCAACTGTTTGGGCTCGTCGTCTTGCAGCTTGAGCTCGTAATCGATGGCTGTTTCCATCGGTGTCGGTGCGGGGCGCTCCCAACCAGGGGGCGGAGGCCGGCGCGCTTTCTTCAGCTCCAGTTGAATCAGCTCGCTTACCACGTCGACATTTTGCGGCTGAATTTCGAGAGCCAATTTGAGGGCGGCGATGGCCCGCACGATGTGCCCGTCGTCGGCCAAAAGCCGTGAAGCGTCACGGTAAGTGGCGAGCGCGTCGTCGTTGCGCTGCATGCGGCGCAGCACTTCAGCCAGGCGAATGTGCAGCTGGGCGTCGGTGGGTTGAAACCGAATCGCGTCGCGCAAAAGGCCCTCAGCCTGGGGGAATTTTCCCTTCAGCAGCAGGTGGCTGACTTCTTGTTTGAGCGCGCGTAAATCCATATCGGTAAAGCCACCGCGAGTTTAAAGCCCGGGTGAAAAAAGACGGTATTGCTGTTACCCGGCGCAAGAGAGAGTTGCAACGAGGCAACCTGCCACAGGTGCCAACCGGTGGGCGCGCATTGAAAAACCGCTATTTGAGCAGGCTGTGACGCGTCATTTCGGGTGACGGTGTGAGGCCCATGGCTTGGCACAAGGTGGGGGCGATGTCGGCCAGCACTCCGTTTTGCAGTTTTGCACCGCGAAAGTCAGGGTGTAGCAACCACAGTGGCACTGGGTTGAGGGTGTGCGCGGTGTGGGGTTGGCCGGTGAGTTGATTAACCATCAACTCGATGTTGCCATGGTCTGCTGTCACCACCATGGCCCAACCGGCTTCGGCACACGCCCGGCCCAATGCCCCCACGCACTCGTCGAGCACCCTCACCGCGGTGAGCGCGGCGCTCATGACTCCGGTGTGGCCCACCATGTCGGCGTTGGCCAAATTCACCAGGGCGAAATCGTACTTATTCGAGGCGATGCGCTTGCACAGCTCGGCCGTCACTTCGCGCGCTGACATTTCGGGCTTCAAGTCGTACGTCTTGACGTCGCGGGGAGAAGGCACCAAGTAGCGCTCCTCCAACGGGTAAACGACTTCGCGGCCGCCGTTGAAGAAGAAAGTAACGTGCGCGTATTTTTCGGTTTCAGCCGTGCGAAATTGCCGCCACCCGGCCTGCGCTACCAACTCGGGGAAAATGTGCGTCGGCTGCTCGGGCGCAAACGCCACCGGCAAGTCGGTGTTCTTCTCGTCGTACTGGGTCATGCACAGGTAGCGGCCCAGCTTGAGCGGCCCCCGTTCGAAGTAGGCAAAGTGAGGGTACGCCAACGCTTGCGTCAATTCGCGGGCCCGGTCTGCGCGAAAGTTGAAGAAGATGACCACGTCGCCATCAGCGAGTGAGCCGATGGGCTCTAAGTTGCCGTGGGTGATGACGGTGGGCACGATGAATTCGTCGGTTATTTTTTCGGCGTACGAAGCTTCGACGGCCTTCACCGCGCTCGGTGCTTTGGGCCCTTGACCGCGCACCATGGCGTCGAAAGCTTTTTGCACGCGGTCCCAACGCTGGTCGCGGTCCATCGCGTAGTAACGCCCGCTCACCGTGGCGATTTGCCCGGTGCCGAGCGACTTCATGCGCGCTTCCAACGCTTCGATGAAACCTTTGCCGCTCGAGGGAGGCGTATCGCGCCCGTCGGTAAAGGCGTGCACGAAAACTTTCGGCAGGCCCGCCGCGTGCGCCGCTTGCAGCAGGCCGTACAGGTGCTCTAGCGATGAATGCACGCCGCCGTCAGACACCAAGCCCAGAAGGTGCAGCGCTTTGCCGTGCGACTTGGCTTTTTGCAGCGCCTCAGAAATGGCGGGTATTGCGCCCAGGCCACCGTTTTCGCAGGCGCGATTGATGCGCACCAAGTCTTGGTAGACGATGCGGCCTGCTCCGATGTTGGTGTGGCCGACTTCTGAATTGCCCATTTGGCCATCGGGTAAACCCACCGAAAGGCCCGAAGTCTGCAGCACCGCCATGGGGAAGCCCTTGGTCAGGGCGTCGATTTGCGGCGTGCCGGCGAGGGCAATGGCGTTGTCTTTGGTTTCGGCGCGTAAGCCCCAGCCATCGAGAATGACGAGCAGCACACGGTGCGTCGGAGTCATGGGTGCTCTTTAACGCAAATTGATGCGCGCGGTGATGGTGCCGCACACGCGAAACCCCAGCGCCCACCTACGGACTGACACACATCGCCTGATTGCACACCTGATTCGACGCGCATCGCGTGCCGCACATGCCGCAATTGTTTCTGTCGAATTGGGTATTCACGCAGCTGCCATTGCACAAGCTCAACCCCACATTGCAGGTGCAAACCCCATTCTGGCACCCAATCGCGGCTGCGCTGCCATTGCAGCTGTTGCCGCACATGCCGCAATTGTTGCGGTCAGAAAGCAAGTTGCGGCACACGCCATTGCAATTCGAGAAGCCGACCTGGCACTGGCATTTACCGGCGATGCAGAACTGATTCATCGCGCAGGTGTTGCCGCAGGCGCCGCAGTTATTGCGGTCTGACTGCAAGTTACGGCAAACGCCTGAGCAATAGCCGCGGCCGGCGGTGCAATGGCAAATGCCGCCCACGCATTCTTCACTCGAGCTGCAGGCGTGCGAACACGTGCCGCAGTTGTCGAAGTCGCTCGCCAAGTCGAAGCACGACGCGCCGCATGCGGTGGCGGGAGCAGTACAGATGCTCTTGCACACCCCCGCTTCACACACCCTTCCCGCTCCACACGCGATGTTGCAGCCGCCGCAGTTATTCGCGTTCGTCTGGGTGTCGACGCACTGGTTGTTGCAGCGGGTAGCGCCTCCGCCGCACTGACAGAGGCCTCCCAAGCAGTTGTTGCCAAAGCCGCAGCTGTTGCCGCAGGAGCCACAGTTGTTGGGGTCGAATTGTGTCAGCGTGCACAAGCCGCTGCACAATGTCTGTACTGGCAGGCACTCGTTGACGCAGTTGCCAAAGCTGCACACCTGACCGTTTTGACAGACGCGGCCACATGCGCCGCAGTTGTTGGCGTCGAGAATCAACCGCACGCATTGGTTGCCGCAGCGGGTGAACCCCGTGGGGCAGGTGCAGGTGCCGCTGACGCACGACGAGCCGCTGCCACAGCTGTTGCCGCACATACCGCAGTGCGTGCTGTCAGCATTCAAATTGACGCATTGGGTGCCGCAGCGGGTGAAGCCGGTGGGGCACGCGCTTTGGCAAACACCGTTTGAGCACAGGGTGCCGCTTGGGCATACCGTGCCGCAACCGCCGCAATTGTTGGGGTCGGTCAGCCGGTCGGTGCAGGTGCCGTTGCAGACCGATTGCCCATTGGGGCAGGCGCACGTGCCCATTTGACAGCTCCGGCCGCCGGTGCAGGCGGTGCCGCAAGCGCCGCAGTTGGCGTTGTCGGCAGTGGTGTTGACGCACTGGTTGCCGCAGCGGGTGAGCCCCGGCAAGCACTGGCAAGCGCCATGGGTGCACATGGCGTTGGCGGGGCAAACCGTGCCGCAGGCGCCGCAGTTGTTGGGGTCGCTCTGCGTCGACACGCAAGCGCCGTTGCATGACGTGGTATCTGCCGGGCACTGGCATTGGCCCATTTGGCACATTTGCGTCGCCGCGCAGACGTTGCCGCAGGTGCCGCAATGGTTGTTGTCGAACTGCACGTTGACACAGGCGCCGTTGCACAGCGTGGTGCCCGAAGGGCATTGGCACATGCCGGCGACGCAAGAGCCTTGCGCGCCGCAGCGAATACCGCAGCCGCCGCAGTTGTCGACGTCAGAATCGGTGGGTACGCACGCGCCTCCGCACAACGTGGTGCCAGTGGGGCAGGCACAACTGCCGCCGGTGCACGCTTGGCCGGCAGCGCAGACCGTGCCGCAGGCGCCGCAATTCGCCGTATTGGTACGGGTGTCGACGCACGCGCCGTTGCAGTTGGTGAGCCCCGCGCCGCACACCGTGGTGCATTGGCCGGCCGAGCACACCTGGTTGGCGGCACACGCCGTGCCGCACGCGCCGCAATTTTTCGGGTCGCTGTTGAAGTCGACGCAGGCGCCGTTGCATGACGAGCGCCCGAGGGGGCAGCTGCACTGGCCGTTGTTGCACGGCGAGCCTACGTCGCAGCGAAGGCCGCAGGAGCCGCAGTTGTTCACGTCGTTACGCACGTCGGTGCAGAAGCCCGAGCACGACACTTGCGGCGGCACGCACTGGTTCACGCATTGGCCGGCCGCGCAGGCCTGGCTGGCGTCACACACCACGTTGCAACCACCGCAGTTGAAGCGGTCTGACTGGGCGTCGACGCAGCCTTGGCCGCACTGCAGCAGGCCGGGAGCGCACTCGGTGACGCAGGTCGCCGCCTGGCAGAATTGCCCACCCGCGCAGGCGTTGTTGCATTTGCCGCAATGGCTCGCGTCAGAGTCGAGGTTCGAGCACACGCCGTTGCACGCTTGGAGCGGCGCATTGCAGGTGCAGGCCGCTTGCACGCAGCTCTGCAGCGCACTGCAGGTGGTGGCGCAGGTGCCGCAGTGCTGGCGGTCGCGTTCTAAGTCGACACAGGCGCCGTCGCAGTTGGTGAGGCCCGCCGAGCAGTTGCCTTGGCAGGCGCCGTTTTGACACACCAAGCCGTCGGCGCAGGCATTGCCGCACGCGCCACAGTGAAAAGGGTTGCTGCTGACCGTCACGCAGGCCTCGCCGCAACGTTGTTGGCCGGTGGCGCAAGGCATGGTGGCGACTTCGGGCTCGCACCGGTTGGCGATGCAGCGCATGCCTTCGGGGCAGGGCGAATCGCCGGGTGTGCCGCAAAACAGGGGGCTGGTGCGCGAGCAGCTGAACAACGCAATTGAAGCGAGGGCGATGAGGCCCAGCGTGCGCAGCGGCGAAATGTTCGTCATGACGACCTTGCAGTTGGGCCCGGGTACGTGAAAAGCGCGGCCAGTGTACGTGCAACGGCCTGCTTGGCAAAGGTTTCGCGAGCCGCAGACGTCACTTATGGTACGGCTCGCCCTTGAGCACGGTGAAGGCGCGGTAGAGCTGTTCGGCAAGCACCAACCGGGCCAGGCGGTGAGGCAGCGTGAGGCGAGAAAGTGACAGCGTGGTTTGGGCGCGCTGCTTGAGGGTGGTGTCGAGCCCTTCGTCGCCTCCGATGGCGAACACCAGGTCACGGCCGCTGGCGAGCGCCTTTTGCAACCAGGCTGACAGCTCGAGGGAGTCGAACGCTTTGCCGCCGCTGTCTAACGCCACCAAGTCGTCTTTGGGGCCCACGTGGCCGAGAATATTTTCAGCCTCTTCGGCCATGGCGCGCGCACCCGTAGCGCGAGACTCGGGCAATTCGACCAGCGCCGTTTTGGCGTAGCGGTTGAGCCGTTGGGTGAATTCAGCCACCCCGGGCGCGAAGAGCCCCGAGCGGTCTTTGCCCACCGAAACGATTTTCAGTTTCAGGCGTCGACTCGTTCGCTGGGAGCGTCAGCCCACAGGCCCTCTAAGTCGTAGAAGCTGCGCACGTCGCTGTTGAAAAGGTGCGCTACCACGTCGCCATAGTCGAGCAGCACCCAGTGGCCGGTGGTTTCGCCTTCGGTGCTGAAAGGGTGGTGGCCTTTGGGTTTCAACTTTTCGTGCACCGCTTCGGCCAGCGCGGTGACATGACGCTCGGTGTCACCCGAGCCAATGACCAAGTAGTCGGCGTACGAGGCCTTGCCGCGCACGTCGAGCAGCACCACGTCGGTGGCCTTCTTGTCTAAAATCGCACCGGCAATGTCGTGCGCCAACTGGTGGGCCGCGGGGTTGTCTTTCACCGGGCGCGAGGAGGGCACGCGCGAAGGCTTGGCGCGCTTGGGCTTGGGCAAGCCCTTCTTCGGCGCGAGGCGTGCTTGGGCTTTCACCTTCACTTTTGAAGGTTTCTTCGCCGCGTGGGCTTTGGGAGCCACTTTCGGCTTGGGCGTCTGACGGTAAAATTTCTTTTTCTTGGGCAGTGGCATGGTGACTTGAAGGGGCCTCTTACTGAAGGCTTGGGGGCAAGTCACCTGTCGGCGGTTTTCAGTGCTAGGTGCCACCGCACGATGACGAGCGAACGCGAGCAGCAGTTTGTGGAGATGGTGAAAGAATTTCCAGACTCTCCGATGGGGCACTTCTCGCTGGGGAAATTTTATTTGGAAGGCGCGCGCTATGTCGAAGCGGTGAAGGCGTTGGAAGAGGCCGTGCGGTTAGATGCGAATTACGCAGCGGCGTGGGTGGCGTTGGGTGATGCGTGGAGTGGCGCAGGCGACGCGGTGAAGGCGCGGCACGTGTGGGAGCGCGCGCTTGAGACGCCGCACGGTAAAAAAGACGCCAGCCTGCAGGCCGACTTAGAAGACCGAATCAGCCAGTTGTAGCGCGCGAAGATGCGGTGAATAAACCCTTTAAGGAGAGCACGCGAGCGCGGCGTTCGGGATGCTTCCGCACAGCGCGGCATCAAACCAGCCACTGACCGGGTCTTGCTGTGAGCCGACGGTCATTTGAAACGTTCCCGCGACGCGACCGCCAGTAAACCCATCGAGCTGGGTCACCTGCACTGTGCCGGACTTGGCGAAGGAGCTGCTATCTGAGAGCGTGTTCACGCATGCCGCGTTAAGTGTGGCGAAGCTGGCGAAGGCATGACGGCCCGAGCCCGTAGCCGCGCTGGTTACCGTGTACAGACCCGCGGTGGGCGATACCGAATTTCCTTGGCTGTCTATCTCGATCAAGATGATGTCGAATAAGTTCGTATTCTTGAATTGGGCCAGGCTTTTCACTTGGCTACAAAGGTTGGGCTTGATTCCGAGCCCAATGATGGTTCCTACGAACGATCGATCGGGGGGGTCTAAAGTAACTGCGAAGACGTCTTGCACGGGGAGGGCGTTGCCCGCTACCGAGCCCTGAAAGGTCCCGGTGCCGGTAATCGTTTCGGTGCCACCGCCAGTGTTGCCACCGGCTCCGCCGTCGGTGTTGCTCACGGTGCCGCCGCCGGTGTTGCCGCCGCCGCTTCCCCCGCCTGTGCCTCCACTACCGCCTCCGGTCCCGCTGACCTTGTTGCACAGACCCAACTGGCAAACCTGCTGGATGTCGCATTGCACGCAGGTCGCTCCTCCGACGCCACAGGCGAGCCCGTTGGTGCCGGTCTCGCATTGGCCTTGACTGTTGCAGCAGCCAAGACAGCTCGACGGGTCGCAGAGCGCTCGGGTGCCGCAGCCGGCCAGGGTACCTAACGCGATGAGAATGACGTGAAAGAACAGTGCCGACGAGTGTCGCAAGGTAGCCTCCATCGATGACGGGTAGATCGCAGTTTCGTGGGCAACGTTTGTTTCTCCTACCAAGACGCATGTGAAGCCATCACGTTGCATTTCTGGTCACGACGATGCGCGTTACCGCGGCATTACGCCGGGCAAAACGTGACGCGCGGCTATCGACGCAAGAAAGTGCAGCACCTGCTGCTCCGCCCAATAGTGCGGCGCGCGCCAGGAGCCCTCGACGAAGCCGACGTGCCCGCCTTGCCGCGTGGTGACGACGGTGAGCGCCGGGTTTTCACGTGCCTCAAGGGGAAGCATCGAGGCCGGAGCAAGTGGGTCGTCTTCAGCGCTGATCAGCAACGTGGGCACGCGAATGTGGCGCAGCAGTGGCCCACTCGACGAGCGGGCGTAGTATTCGCGCGCGCAAGCGAAGCCGAACACCTTGGCGGTCACCGCGTCGTCGAAAGCATAAATGCCGCGCGCGGCGCGAATCGCCGCGGCGTCGAGCGCGGTGGGAAATTGCCGTGCCTTGTGCAGCCCCTTCTTTTTGAGTGGGTACAAAAACCACTGCCGGTAGAGAAATGAAAACAGCCCACGGCCGTCGAGGCGGGCGGTGCACGCGGCCAAGTCATAAGGCACGCTCACGGCCGCTGCGGCGGTGAGCGAAAGCCCTGGCTCGTCTGCTAGCAACTTGAGCAGCACGTTGCCGCCGAGTGAAAACCCCACCGCGAAGCGCGGGCCGGTGCGGCCTTCTTGGTCGAGCTTGCTCAAGCACCATTTCACGTCGCGGTAGTCGCCCGCGCAGTACGAGGCGAGCTGACGGTTCGGCTCGCCCGAGCAGGAGCGAAAGTTGAGGGCCAAAGCGCTCCACCCGCGCAGCCCGGCGAGGTGCAGGGTCTCGCGAATGTACCCGGCCCGGCTCGAGCCTTCTAAACCGTGCAGCAACACCAGCACGGGCGCGTTTGGGCCCCCTTCGATTCGGTCGACGTCGATGAAGTCGTTGTCGTCAGTTTCCCACCGTTCACGCCACACGCCTGCGAGCTTTGGGCCACGGGCGAACGAGGCGAACAGGGTCTGCGCATGGGGTGAAGGCAGCGACCGTGACGGTACGAAGGGGTGGGTGACTTGAAAAGGCACGTTGGGTGGGCTGTTCACTCGAGTGAGCAGGCACTTCGTCAGAGAGTTCATTGCAACGACTGGGTGACGTGCGCAGAATACAAATTCCCTCGTTGCCGAATGGCCAAAAGTTCTTCTGAAAGGTTGCCCATGAAACGCCTTCTTTTGAGTTGTGCGCTGATCAGCGCTTTCGCCGTCAGCTGCGTGCCTGGTGAAATTTCGGGTGGTGGGGGCACGGGGGGCAGTGCGGCGGCAGGCGGCGGTACGCAAGCCACCGGTGGCGGCCAAGCTGGCACGGGAGGAGGCATGGCGATGGGCGGAGGTACAGGCACTGGCGGTGGCACGGGCACCGGTGGCGGCCAAACAGGCACGGGAGGAGGCATGGCGATGGGCGGCGGTACGGGCACTGGCGGCGGCACGGCGACGGGAGGTGGCACAGGCACAGGTGGCGGTACCGTGAGCGACACCTCGGCTCGGCTGACCTGGGTGGCGCCCACGACCAACGCTGACAATTCTCCGCTGACTGACCTGGCTGGCTATCGCGTGAAGCGGGGCACCGCGCAGGGTGGCCCCTATGGCACCGTTAATGACGTGGGCAATGTGCTGACGTACACGGTGAACAATTTGGCGTCGGGTACCCATTACTTCGTGGTGACCGCTTACGACACGTCAGGCAACGAGAGCGTCGCGTCGAACGAAGCGTCAAAAACGATTCAGTAAAAAGCCGCCTCCTTTTTCAAGGAGACGGCCAAAAACTGCTCCAAGCAACCTTTCCGCGGAATCAACCTCTCACCGCGGAAGTGGCTGCCGTGTGACATTGACAACTGGACACGAAACCACCTCCTTTCGACCCGGTTAAGGGTTTCACCATCATGACGCAGAAATGCGCCGGCGCAAGATGGCAGCCGGGTGCGCCGCCGCGGCCGAGCGCCGTCAGCGGCGGCACCTCACTGAATTACCTTCATGCGTCGCCTTGAAACCGCGACTACTTCGCCAGCACTTTCACCTGCACGGTCTTGGGCTTGGTGTCCTCTCGCTTGGGCAACGTCAGCGTCAGCACACCATGCTCGTAGCTGGCTTCAGGTGACGTGCCGACCACGCTCTGCGGCAGCACGAACGACCTCGCGAAGAGCCCATAGCTGCGCTCCGTACGCAGGTAGTTGGCCTTTTCATCGGTCTTCTCTTGCTTGCGTTCTACGCTTACCGTGAGGGTGTCGCCTTCGAGCTTGACCTGAATCTCTTCAGGTTTGGTGCCCGGCAGGTCGACCTTCACTTCGAAAGCATTCTCTTTCTCGACAATGTCGGCATCAGGCGAGAACAACTTCATCGTGTTGTCATAGGCCTTCGGTTCGACACCGCGAAACAACGAGTCCATCTCGCGAAAGAGCGAGGGAAAACCGGCTTGGTCATTCAGAGTCCAACGGGTGAGTAACGACATGGTCAGCTCCTTTGTTTGTGTTTGGTTTGTGCTGCGTGCCGCCCTTAGAAATGAAGCAGAAAACCGGGCTGTCAAGGGCACACCCACCGACCGAAACCGGCCGCTTCGCTCTTGACGAAGCGCAATGCTGCGTTACGGCGCCAAAGCCACGCGGCAGTCAGGAAAATACTTCTTTAAAATCGCAGCATCGTCGGCGCCTGCTTCAGCCATGGCCTTGGCGCCGTACTGGCACAGCCCGACGCCGTGACCCAAACCCGTGCCTTCGAAACGCACCACACCTTCGACTTCGGCCGCAGTCACCTTCATGCTCTGAAACACGTGGTAGCCGAACATGCGCCCCAGCCGTGATTGAAAATCGGTGCCCGTAAAGCGCTGGCCGAAGGCGCGCACTTCCACCACCCGGCCGAAGCGGTCGCGCTTGAGCGGTTCGAAAGCAATGCCGTCGGCTTTTACACCCAGCGCCTGTGCCAGCTGCGCGCGGTCGACTTCCAAGCTCCAGGTAAAGTGGGGAGCGCCTTGGCAAGTGGGCCCGTTTTTTCCCACGTCAGACACCGCTGCGCCCGCGCCGTCGTCGCCGAACACGTCTTCGGCGCGGCTGGTACCGCCTCCGCACGCCGCGTGAAAGAACGCCGGCTTCAACCCCACTCCGCCTACCAGCAGCACGCGGTCTTTTGTCTTTGCCACCGCGTCTTGGGTGGCGGCAGTTTCATCGGCCTGGCCGTGGTACACCTGGCAGTGGGCCAAGTCGCACAAGTCGTACCCCTGCAGTTGGTGCCGGCCGCGGCTCGCCAGCGCGAAGGTGCGCGACACCACCGCTTGGGCCCGTTGGGCGGCGGCGGGCAACTGTGCGGCTTCGCTGCCCAAGACGCCTGGCAGGTACGCCTCGACCTCGACTTCGTTGAGCAACCTTAAAACGGTGCCTTCCCACGCCAGCACGATGCGCCCCGCATAGCCGCGGCGCAGCTCGCCCACGGTGACGCGCACCGCGCCTTTGGCGTCAATTTCGTCGCACAGCGCCGTGCCCGCTTTCAGCCTTCGGTCGAAGCCTTCGACGTCGACTGAATTGCCAGGCAGTGGCTTGCCGTCGCAGCGCAACGTCTTCGCTTCGAGCTTCGCGCGCACCGGCTTTTCGCGCTCCATGACCCGTACCTGCAAGGGCGCAGAAGTGAGCAACAGCGCGGTCAGCGTCGCCAAGCCTGTCATGGGCCGTCTCTTACTGAGCCGCCGGTACCGTGGGCGGGTCGGGGTGCAGCGTGAAAGAATACGGTTTGAAGGCGGCTTCTTTGAAACTGACTATCAAGTCGTCACCTTGGGGCTGTGCTTCGATGGGCTTTTGTACCCCGGTGCGCAAGCCGAGCAGCACTTCTTTGCTCCACCCTTCGGCGTCAATCATCGCCGCGATGTCGAGCGCTTGGAGCAGTGCATTGAATTGATCGTACTGCGAGAGCGCAATTTCGAAGTCGGGCCCTTTGGGCAGCGTGGGGGGGTCGGCATAGGGCCGAAAAATGTCTTCTATTTCGCCCAAGTACACGCGGCGCACGGCGGGCAACTCATTGGCCACGTCGAGCGTTGAACGCATCATCTTTTGCCAAAAAGGAAAAGCGAGCTGCCACTGTATGCGCGAGGCGGGGCTCTGCTCGGGCGGGCGCTGGTTGGCGAGCACCTGGGCGCGCGCGGGCAATACGCTTTTTTGCCCCTCTGAAAGCAACCCACCATAAACGTCGAGCTGCAGGCGCACCGCGGCTTCACGCAACAAGCGCACCCGGGGAGGAAACCCCCACCGAATGATTTCACTTTGCCGCGCGTAGCGGCGCTTGCGTTCAACAGGCGCGGCGTCGATGGCGCGGGTGCAGGCCCACCACACCCCCAGCATCAAGCCGCGCGCCAAGGGCAAGCCTTCGAGCTGTTCGCGGTACACCACGTCTTTGGCGAAAGCGGCGGTGTCAGCGCACAGCACCAAGCCTTCGGCTGGCTTGCCTTCAGTGACGCGCCGGTCAATGTCGCCTGCGGCCAGCACGGCCAAGGTCTGTACTTGTTGCTTCAGGCTCGCCAGGCTGTCGGGAGTCGACTCGAGAAACGTCATCAACTCGGGGTCGGCGGCGCGCGCACACTGGGTGACTGACTGCACCCAGGCGCGGGCTTTGCCGTCGAGCAGCCCGGCGCAGGCTGGCTTGGCTTCGCTGTCGCAGCCGGCCTTTTCTAACGCATCGCGGGTGACATCGAAGCTGCCGGCTTGGCCAAGCAACGGCAGCGCGCATTGGCTGAAGGTGCCGGGTATCGTTTCGACCAGGTAAGGGGTGCGGCGCGGTATTTCACGGCTCAACGCTTCGACGTCGTCGACCAAGGCCTCGGCCGAACGCCAAGAGCGAAACCACACCAGTGAGCGAGCGCCCCCCGCCAGAAGCAGCAGCCCCACCACAAATAAAATCAGCGCGAACTTTCGGCGAAGACTCATGTTTTTGACTTGGTACAGCGGGGGAAGCTGAACTTAGCCCGCATATGTCACCGGTCTCTCGTAGCGAGACTGACAGGCTGTTGGCAGATTCGTGGAGGCGCACAGCGAAGGCGCACTTGTCGGTGCGCTTCAGCGAGCACGCCGCGAAGGTGCCACAGACCGTCAGTCGCAGTAGTGAGACCGGTGACATATGCGGGTTAGGGCTGGTTGCGCAAGAAGTCGGCGACTTCTTGAAAGCGAAAGTCCAAGTAGTGTCGAACGGCTTGCTCTAAGGGGCATTGGTCGAGCGCCTTCGTCATGCAGCGCAGCCACGCGTCGCGCATGGCCAGGTCAATGGGCACATGGCTGTGACGCATGCGCAGACGCGGGTGGCCATATTTCGCGATGTAGTCTTGCGGGCCGCCCAGCCAGCCCATCAGAAAGAGGCCAAAGCGTTCACGGGTGACGGTGTCGACGCGGCCGTTTTCATCGCAGCGGTGCAGCTTGGCGAGCGCGGGTTCGTCGCTCGACATGGCGTCATAGAAGGTTTCGACCAAGGCGCGCACCGCGTCGGCCCCGCCCAGGCGCGCGAAGGGTGTATCGGTGAGCGAAGGGGTCCACCCGCCGTCTGTGCGCAGCGTCGCCACGAGTGACGTGGCGTCTACCACGGACTGGCGGTCAATGGTTGAAGTCGAGAGTGGCCAGGGTGTCGTCGCGAAAAAGCACGGCTCCGCTCGATTTTTCACGCACGGTGATTTCGACTTTGTGCTCGGCGCGCAGGTTGGTGTCGGGCAAGTAGCCTTCGGTGAGGTTCCAGGTGTCGTCGGGGTTGAACACCACGTCGCGCCACAGCTGCTGGTAAGTGGGCTTCGACTGCTCATCGAGCACGCGCAACTCAACATCGGCGAGCACCGGCAAATTAGAGTCGCTCACCACTTCGATGTCGAAAGTCACCCGTTGGCCCGCCACCGGTTGCGCGGGCATCACCACCACGCTGGCTTCGAAAACTTTGACGGCGTTGTCTTTTGGCAACGCGCCAATTTGGCCTCCGCAGCCCAAGAGCGTCGCCAGACAAACGATGCTGAGTTTCCACCGGCACATGTCGGGGTGGCCCCTTGCGACATTCGGGCCTTGCCGCCGTTTAAAAGGTAACCGACTGAAATGACGCAGCCCGTCAGCAGTGGCGACGGGCAGTTGCGCACCGCCGCTGTCACCACAACAGGGCACACCTGTCTACCTGTGTGGGCAAGACAAACGCGGACAGAAAAAGTGAGTCGCTATCGCAACGGCCGCGGTGCCTGCACTTCGAGCGTCACCGTGGGCGCTTTGTTGCCGGCTGAATCGGTGAGCGTCAACGACAGTGAATAAGCGCGGCCGTCGTCGAAGTTGAAGCTTCCTGAACATTCGTCGTGGCCAATGAGCGCTTCGTCACCGCGCAAAAAAACCGGGTACACCTGCTTCGCGGTTGAGCCGCGCGCGCGTTGCAGCGTGGCCACCCAATAGGCGGGGCCATTTTCTTCGAGCACTGCGCGCACTTTGAGAAAGCGCCGCAGCTGCTCGCCGCTCTTTTGGTACTCGCCTTCAGACACCGCCGGTTTCACCCGGTAGCTGGGAACTGACGAATCGTCTTTGCTGCCCGTTTTCCAAGCCAGCGGTGGCGAGCCGTCGTGGAGCAGCGTGTACCCTTTGAGCGCGCGTTCCAGGCTCAGGGTGTAAATGCGGTTGGGGCGCAGCGGCGTGGCGGGCGTCAGCTCGACGGCGGCCCGGTTGCGCTCGCTTTGGTAGCTGCGGGTAATTTTCAGCGTGACGGTGTCGTCGCTGCTTTTGAGTGTCAGTTGGTCATACGCCGAGAGTTTTGTGACTCGCGCCGCTTCAGAACCCAAACCTTCGAGAATGAAGTGGGCATTGGTGGGCACTACGCCACCCGGCGCGGGGAAAAAAAGCACCCCGTCGGTTTGGCAACCGGCTTCGGCGGGTGACACCACCGCGGTGACGGCGAACAACGCGGCGGCGAGAAAGCGCACTTAGTGAACCGGGTTTTCAGGGTCGGTCAATTCGATACGGCCGAACTTCGCTTCGAATTTGGCGACATTGTCCTGCATCGCCAGCAACAAGCGCTTCATGTGCTTGGGGTTGGTGATGATGCGGCTCTTCACCTTGGCCCGCGGTTGTTGAGGTTGTACGTAGATGAAGTCGAGCGTGAACTCAGTTTCGCTGTGGTTCACCAAGGCCATGTTGCAGTACTCGCCGCCGGCGACGTCGTCGTCGAGTTGAATCTGCAGTTGGATTTCAGGAGGTTTTCCAGGACTGTCTGCCATGATGGTGAACGCATACCATGGACGAAAGCCAAACGGCTCCATTCACCGCAACGCCGAGTCAGCCTAACGGCGCAGCCGTGTTGCTCTTGCACGGTTTCACCGGCAGCCCGTGGGAAATTCGCCCCCTGGCTGACGCCCTCGTGGCGCGCGGTTACCACGTGGTGGCGCCGCGGTTGCCGGGCCACGGCACCAGCCCCGAAGCAATGGCCTGGGTCACTCACCGCGATTGGGAACAAGCGGCCGACGACGCCCTGCTTTCGCTTTCGAAATACCGCCACGTTTTCGTCGCCGGTTTGTCGATGGGCGCGCTGCTGTCGCTGATTCTGGCTGCGCGTCACCCGCAGCTCGTCAAAGGCCTGGTGTTGATGGCGCCCGCCTGGCGCTTCAAAGCGTGGGACGTGCGGCTGTCGCGGTTTTTGCGTTTCGGTGCTTTCGATTGGTTGGGCCACAAGTACGTGCCCAAGCACACCACCGACATCGAAGACCCTGAAGCCCGGGCGATGGCGCCGGTGATGGGGCGTTTTCCGGTCGGCCGTTTGAGCGACTTGTTCATTGTGCAGGAACACGCGCGCAAGTGTTTGGGCGACGTGGTGGCTCCGACGTTGGTGGTGGCGTCGTACCAAGACCATGTGGTGTCGCTCGACGGCGTGCATGATTTGCACGAGCAGCTGCGCGGTTCGCGGTTGCTGTTGCTACGGCAGGGCTTTCACATTTTACCGCGTGACAAAGACCGGGCGCTGCTCGCGGCTGAAGTGGGCGCGTTTTTAGATGCGCAGTTGAAATAGCTACTGGCTGCTACGCAAGTGTTCGGCGTCGACCAAGTCTTGTGGTCGGCCACTGGCGAGCTTGGCTCGAATGAGGTCGTTTTTCGAAATGACCGAGACTTGGGTTCTTTGCCACGCAACGACCTGTCGCCGCGCGTAAGCGGGTTCGAAGTCGACGCCGGGCACGGCTTTCATCAAGTCGATGCGCACTGGAGGGTTTCCCATCCACGCGACGTCGAGGCCAGAGAGCGATTCGAAAGCGGCGATGACATTGGAGGGCGCACCAAAGCGCTTCAGCGCTTCGATGACGGCATTGTGATTGGTGGTATCAGCACCGACGAAAAGATCGAGGTCCTTGGTGAACCGAGGAGCACCATGGAAGCCTACGGCGTACCCACCAACGACGAGGTACTTAACCTGACCTTGGTCGAACGCCTCCAACAGATCGACAAAGTCCGGCGGCAGGTTCACTTTCACCTCGCATCGTTAAGTAATCGAGGGCCAGTTGATAGACCGCGGTGAGCCTCTCGCCATCGCTCAGTGTTTTCCAAAACGCAGCGTCGAAGGCGGCACGGTTCTCTTGCGCTGAAAAGACGCCTCCGGTCCATTCCTCGCGACGCCGTTTTGCTCGCTCTTCCGCCGTGTCAGCCACGTGTGAATCTTACAGGGGCCGAGCGGAAAGAACCATTCTGCGTCAAACGCTTGTCTTCAGAAGACATTGAGAAGCCCGGGCGGCGGACATAAACGGTAGGCCTCATGGCGAAACGTTAGGTTCTTCGAAGCGAAGTGCACCTACGGCGCTCGTTCTGGAAGGTGAGCTTCGGCGGCACGCAAGGCATCAAGCCGGGTGCGCGCAACGTCAGCGCCGGCAGGCCAGTCGTACCACTCAGATCTCAGTGCGGCTTCGAGGGCCGCGCGCTCCTCAACCTGCCGGCCTTGCCGCGACCGCAGCACCGCCAGCGCCCACCACGCGGGGCCCCACGAGGGCCATTGCGCGACCAACCCCGGCAGTTGTTTGTCGGCTTCCTCGAGGCGCCCCATTCTTAACAGCGCTTCAGCGAAATCGAGTTGAACCCGAGCGTTTCCGGGCGCCAGCAGGACAGCCTGCTGAAACGCGCTCAATGCATTTTCGGTATCGCCTGCAGTTGCCGCCACCCGGCCCAGGTTGGCCCAATACTGCGCGATGCGTGGCTCGACATTTCGCGCGCGCTCGAACGCGGTGCGAGCGGGTTGTAGCGATGTGGCGTTGCCGGCACGTGCTTCGCTTTCGAAGGCTGCCCCCTTGAGCGCAGACCAGCGGGCGTTGAGTGGGTCAAACCGTTCTGCCCAGGTGAACCAGGGTGACGCAGCTGCAGCCGGCTTCAGTTCCATGGCTCGGCGGGCCGCTATCGAGGCACTCAGCCACGATGCGCTGACGAGAATGACCAAGGCCAGCGCCAATGAACTGACCTGCTTCCAGTGAGGCAGCTTGGCGGGCGCATTGTCGCGTTGCAGCAGCTGCGCGATACAGCCGATGCCCAGGGCAGTGGTCGCCACGCCATGAAAAAAGAGCAACGCACCGACGATGAATGCCGCCGTTGCTCCGATGACGGCGGGCGGCACGCTGGGCTGGCCAAGGTGTCGGGCGAGGCTACGAGCAATCAGTACCGCGAACACGACGAGAACAAGAAGCCCCAAGGTGCCCATGGTGGCGGCGACCTGGGGAAGCAACGCGTGCGCGTGCTGCGGTGTTGCTCCCCACTCATACGTCCAAAAGTTGGGGTTTCCGTGACGCTGCGAAACGAGTGTGAAGGTGTCTAGGCCGAACCCGAGCCATGGGTGCTCGATGAAAGCCGACATTGCGCTCTCAGCGAGCTGCCAGCGGGTGGGAATAACGAAGAAAGACTGCACGCGCGTGCGCACCCATTCGAGCTCGAGCGATGCCACCATGATGATGAGCACAGTCACCGTGGTTACGACGGTTCGCTGGCGGGTCCACACACGCCATTGAAAGGTGGCCCACACGGCCGCGCCCGCCAGCGTCGCCAACCAGCCCGCTCTTGAGAGTGTAATCAGAAGCGTGAAAACGATGACCAAGGTTGATGCGATGGCGAAAAGTCGGCGCCGCTGCGATTGCGCTACCCACTCGTCGAGTGCGAACGGCAGCACGACCGCCAGCCAGCCCGCGAGCTGACCGGGGTGACCGAGTGTCGAAAAGGGGCGAACCTCGCCGTTCCAGGTGGCGTGCGCGTTCCATGCGACGGGGTCGAGGCCGAGCCGCTGCAGGAACGCGTAGACGGCGATGGGCCAAGCCGCGATGAGCAGCGGCCGGGGGGCAAATGGCGAAGCCACCATCGCCCAAGCAGCATAGGTGACGATGAGAACAAACGCCGGCAGTGACATCACCACGCTGGCGCTCGTCAGCGTGCAAACCAACGCGGCGACGACCGATGCCACGGCAGCCCACGCCAAAAGACGGCTCGGTGTGCTCGCTGTGCGAAGGAGCCACAGCCCAAACACACCGAGGGCGAGTTGCCGCGGCAGATCAAAATTGTCGGCCGCTAGCGGGAGAAAAAGGGTTGCGAGGAGGGCATAGCAAACGCCCACCCGCATCGGCGTCGTCATTTGACGATAAGTGTCGCGGCTCCGTACTCATACTGGTTTGAACCCTGAGGGGTGGCAGTGACGACGTAAACGCCTTGCGCCGACGGAGCCGTGTAGAGGCCTGACGAAGACACTGTGCCGCCTTGCGGAGAAATGACTTTCCAGGAAACGGCCAAGCCACTCGAGGTCATTGCCGTCAACTGAACGACGCCATTGGGAGCAACGGTCGCCTGATCAGGAGTGATTGTGATTGCAGTGTTTGGTCTTGAATTGGAAGTGCGGACCTCGACGCTTCCCCAGGTGTTTGTCGTGGGTTCATTCGCGAAGACGTAGTACTTGGTCTGTGTGGCGGGGAAGGCGGCGGTCCCGCCGTTGCTAATGGTGCCTTCCGGCCAAATTTTCCACGAGATGTTTTCGAAGCCGACCGCTTGGCTGAAGCCGCTGACGAATTCGGCGGCAGCAAACGTCTGCCGGGTGTTGGGCCCAATAAAGAGAAACGAGTCGCTCACGCCCATAGGTATGACGTCGAGATTTCGGGTGTTGGCGATGACGATGGGAATTGTCACCGTTGCATTGGGGTCCGCAAGGGCGGTCACGCGAATCGAAGCGGTGCCAGTGTCTCTCATGGAGAAATACAGTGCTGAAGCAACGCCCGTCGATCGGATCTCTCCGAACCCATTTTCAATCTGAATAATGACGGTTTGGTTTTGGGCTCCGTGAACGGTAGCGGCAATGTTTAGTTGTCCGTAAGACGGCAAGGTTGCGCTGGGTGGAATAACGCTGAGCGATATTCCGCTACCGCCTGTGCCTCCGCCGGTACCTGTGCCTCCGCCGGTACCTGTGCCTCCGCCGGTACCTGTGCCTCCGCCGGTACCTGTGCCTCCGCCGGTACCTGTGCCTCCGCCGGTACCTGTGCCCCCGCCGGTACCTGTGCCTCCGCCCGTACCTCCATCAGACATGTTGGAATCAGGTCCGGGGCAGCCCGACAGGGCAGCTGCGACTAAAGCCAGGAAAGCAAGGTGAAGAAAGTGTTTAGGCAAAGGGTTCTCCTCGAGGTGGCAATTCAAGACAAGACCGAATAGCAGAAGTTTCGCCAGTCATTGCGCACTGTGTTGTTTCTCTCTATTGCTGAGTCGAAATTGCATTCGAGGCGTCGTGCGACTGTCTTCAGAAGACATTGAGAAGCCCGGGCGGCGGACATAAACGGTAGCCCCCATGGCGAAACGTTATGTGCTCTCGATTGACCAAGGCACCACCGGCACGCATGTCAGCATCGTCGACGAGCGCGTGCAGGTGGTGGGCAAGGCGTACCAAGAATTCACCCAGCATTTTCCCAAGCCGGGTTGGGTCGAGCATGACCTGAACGAAATTTGGGCCACGGTCGAAAAGTGCATCGCCAAGGCGCTCAAAGCGGCGGGCTTGCGCGGTAAAGACGTGGCCGCCATTGGCATTACCAACCAGCGCGAGACGACCGGGTTGTGGTCGCGGGCGGGCAAGCCGCTTCACCGCGCCATCGTGTGGCAAGACCGGCGCACGTCTGAGTACTGCGCCGAATTGAAAGCGCGCGGCCATGAAGCCCGGGTGCGACAAGACACTGGCCTGGTATTGGACCCTTATTTTTCAGCCACCAAGCTTAAATGGCTGCTCGATAACGTTAATGGAGCCCGCGCTAAGGCCAAAGCGGGCGACTTGTGCTTTGGCACCATCGACACCTGGCTCGTCTACAAGCTGACGGGGCACCAAGCGCACGTC
>JAIBBR010000004.1 GCA_019694575.1 Myxococcaceae bacterium | reverse complement strand
ATCCAGCGGGTGTTGCTCACTGCTGCCAGAAATTGTTGGAGGACTGCGACGTCATGGAACGCCTGTCGCATTCACAAGCACTGAAGACGCATTGGTGGTCACCGGAATGGGTGACGAATCGCGTCTAGAGAAAGCCTTTGAGTATTCGGCGACCCCGCTTGAAACCACCCTTGGCGACTCCGATTCGCCCGCGGGAATTTTCACCGCGACACCTTGGCAACTCCCCGATGGGCACTGGGTACCGTGGGTGGTGCCGGAAGGAAATTCGCTACACGCAAAGGTTCAGGCGCTCGCCGCTTCCATTGGAAATCAAGCCTGGCGGCCTCGGCTTAGATGCAGACCCGCCCTACCGTGGTCTGTTCGACATCGATGGCACAGCTTCCCATAAATAAGTGGCCGCTTGGCTGTCGATGCATCGGCACTGACTGCGTTGGGCTCGTTGCGTGCCACCAGCATGTCTCACTCGCCCGCCTTGTCCTTATCGCGCCTCAACACCCAATCGACACTTATTTATGGGGCGCTGTACTTAGGAAACGAAGCACCCGCCAAGGAAAAGACGCACAGCGCGTATCGCCCAGCGGCTCAATGCGGGGCGCTGCCCAGCAGGTGTGAATAATCAGATCGTTGGCATCGAGCACTCCCAGTGGAGGGCGATCGGCCCACAGCACGCCCACGTGCCGCGAGTTGGGGAAATGCACCAAATCGCCGGCGCGCAGCTCATTTTTCGACGCGCCCCAACGAATGGGCTGGCTCTTGCTATCGACCGCGCCCTCAGGGGTAAGGCGGGTTGCCGTGACGACGAGCGGCGCCTGCTGATCAATCGCATATGAAGATGTGTAGGTGGCTTTCTTGCCCAAGCGGCGCTGACCATAAACGGCGAGGTCAGCGCAATCTGAGCCGATCAACAGATCGCTTTGGTTTTTCCCGTCGGGCCCTGCGCTGCCAAAAATGTACGGCGTGTTGATGAGCTCGGTGAGGTACCCCAAATACGTATCGTCTTGACGAAAGGTGACCCGCATCACATCGGTGGTCAGCCCTCCATATTTGACTGACTCGACACCTGGCGAAGCGAGCTTTTGGCCGTCAGCGCGCTGTGCGGTGAGCTGAAAGCCCATGGTGCCGGCGCCGGGAGCCAGGGCCACTTTGGGCAGAACGGTCGGCGTGACATCGGCCATGCACACCGCCGCGTTACGGCACGCGGTTAGCTCGGTCGCCTGGTAGCGAATGGGCGCGAAGTGAAACGATGGCAGCGTGTTGTCTACCGATTCAACCGTGGGCTCGATTTTGAACCAACGAAAGTGGCTGAGCGTTTCTGCGTGCTCGAGCACCGCGCGCAGCTCGACCTTTTGACCCACGCGGGCGTACACCCAGCCAGAATGCGGGGCTGAGCCATCGACCGACGCGTGAATCGAGAGTTCGCCCGTGGCCCAGGCTGCGCCCGAAGGCGTGAGAAATGCTAAGGCCGCCAGCGCCCACGGGAGCAACTGCCCCTTATGAAGGTGACCCTTATCGATGAAAGCCAAGCTCCTCATTGCTGACCCCAAGGGAAGGGTGGTTGAGCACCCGTACTTGTTGGCGACGCTGCGCTCGGGCCACGACTTGGTGCCCGCGCAAGATCGCCCGATTGCGCTGCCCAGTGACGCCAAGTTGGCGCACTTGCCAGGGCGCTTGCCTGTTGGAGTGAACCCCGACACCGGTGAATTCGAACTGGTGCGCGAGTTTTACCTCGAGGGCAAGCGCATCGTGCCGCAAGCCGTGGGAGCGCTTTTGCCGCCCGGTTACACCCGCACCTATCTGCCGGGTGAAGTGAAGGGTGACGGCCCCATTTTGCCGCAATGGGCGTACACCGCCGCGGCGTGGTTGAACGGCCGCGCGGTGACGTGGGCGCTGCGCACTGATCGGCGCGCACATTGGTCGACGCATGATCATTCAACACCTGACCTGAAAAAGAAGGTCCGTGATCATATGAAGCGGTTGCCGAATAACCGCGTGCTCGAGCAGCTCAAGACGTGTGCGCTGGTGTACCGCTGCTTCACCAGCCAAAACGTTTACTATTGCCGCGATGAGGGGGCGATTCCGGCGTCTACCTTTTGCAATGCGCGGTGCGTAGGGTGCATTTCTGATCAACCCGAGGGCAGCGCGCCTGCTTCACATGCCCGCATCGACGAAGGCCCCGTGGCGCAAGAAATGGCGGCGATGGCGGTGCACCACCTGGTGCATGCGCGTGGCCGGGCGATGGTCAGCTTTGGCCAAGGTTGCGAAGGGGAGCCGCTCACCCGCTACAAGGTGATTGCCCAGGCCATCAGGTTGATTCGGCAGCAGACGGCGCGCGGCTCCATCAACATCAACACCAACGGCAGCCTCACCCATGCGTTGGGTGCACTCTTCGATTCGGGCCTCGACGCGGTGCGCGTGTCGCTCAATTCGGCCCACCCCGAGCTGTACGCTGCCTATTACAAGCCGCAGAAGTATTCTTGGCACGACGTCGAGGCGTCGATTGCGTTGGCCCGCGAAAAGAAGGGTTACGTGGCGCTCAACTTGCTGCTGTTTCCCGGTGTGACTGACCGCCAAGGCGAGATCGACGCCCTGGTGAAGCTCATTCGCGCCCACCGGGTTGATCAGGTTCAAACGCGATCGCTGGCGATTGATCCGCTCCAGTACTTGGAGGTCGCCGACGGCCGGGGCGCTGGAGGTAAAGCCCTCGGCGTGCGCGCGATGCTCAAGCGACTCAAAGAAAAAGCGCCTTGGTTGGTCATCGGCAACTTCGCCCGGGGCCTGGCCGAACGTGGCGCGAAAAAAAGCCCGCAAAAATAAACGGGACTTCGGCCAAAGGGGGAAAGCCGAAGTCCCGCTCGAGGCCAGACCAATTCTGACCCCTCGAATTTTGCGAAGACTTCCATATGCAGAACAGATGCCAACCATGGATGATTGTTAAGTTATTGTAATTACTATATATTTCATGTGTCCAGAATTTACGGTTTGACCCGACGCGTCATCATCGCAGACGTAAGCATCTGAAAACACGAAAGGGTCGCCTGAAAAAGTGGAGTGTCGTTGTCTCGGACAGTGGGAGCGCGCTCACGCCGATCGGCGAAGGTTTTTCCGCCCGTACAAGAATCAGCGTTCGAGGCGCGCGAGCAGCACTGTGGGTACGTCGGCAGTGCGTTCGAGTGCGCCGTCGGCTCCCAAAGAAGCGGCGAGGGTGGCCACCTCACTGGCTGAAGCAGAGCTGATCACAAAGAGCGGTATGCCGCCGAATAACGCATTGCCCTTCAAGAAGTCGCAAAGGTCTTTGGCTGCCAACCCAGGAGTGTCGAGATCGAGCAGCACCACGTCAGGCCGGGTCTTCTTCTTTAAGATCACCTTGGTGGCTTCGTCGCCGCCGTTGGCCCAGGCCAGCTCGTACCCACGGGCGCCCAAATGCCCCGTGAGCATCTGACAGAGCGCACCCGACGATTCGACCACCAACACCTTGCGCGCGCGGGGCGTCACCAGCCGCTGGCGAATCGCCGCGACCGTTGCTTCTAACCCGCTCGACTTGATGATGTAGCCGTCGGCGCCTGACGCTTTGGCTTTGGCCGCCAATTCGCTCTCTGAAATGTCCGAATACAAAAGCAGGCGGGCCTTAATGCCGCGTTGGCGGCGCAAGAACTCCACCACGTCGTCGCCATACATTTCAGGCATGTTCACGTCGACCAGCATCACGTCGTACTCGGCGCGCGTGAGCGCCAAATCGAGCTCGGCCAGCTGCGTGGCCACGTCACAGTCAATGCCTGCCGAGGCGAGCGCTCCTTTGAGCAATTCGACGGCCAACAGGCTGTCGTCGATGATCAGCACCCGGAAAGCCATGTTTAATGGGCTTAATTTTACTGCTTTCTTGACCCGGTGTGCCAACCGTTTCGATACTTCGTGCTTAGGTGTCGACCTCTTCACTACAGCGGGCCTTGAGTGCAGCGCCCGCCCATGCGCTGGCGAAAGAGGCCGTACCGGGAAAAGAATATTTCATCTTCGTGCTGGGAGATCTCACCTTGGGCGTGCTCTCTGGCCACGCGCGTGAAGTGACTCGGCCTGGGCTGTTGACGCCGTTACCTCGTTTGCCGGCTTTTGTGCTGGGCGTGGTGGGGCACCGTGGCGAAGTGTTGCCCGTCATCGATCTGCTGCGGTTCTTAGGGCAAGGCGAAATGACCGTTACTTCACGCAAGCGGCTCTTCATCGGCAGCGTGCATGCGTTCAGCGCCGCGTTTCTGGCCGATCGGGTACTCGGTTTGCGGTACTTGAACGATTCAGCCGTGCTTGCTCCGCCTTTGGGAGGCGCGGTGCCCGCTGAACACTTGCTGGGCGTGGTCCGCGACGGGCCGCGCACCCTCAACCTGATTGACCTGCCCAAGCTCATGCAGGTGGCTCGTGCGCGAATCGTCACCCGATGACCAGCAAAGTCGATATCTTTCTCTTCGAGCTGGCGGGCACGCGCTACGGCGCCGACGCGGGGCAAGTGGTGAAAGTGGGGCACGTGGAAAAAGAAACGAGCGTGGGTGCTCCGTTGGGCAAGCCGCTCAAAGGCGGGCGATGCCTCGTTTTTCACACCGAAGCGGGCACCGCTCACCGGCTCGACATCGATCGGGCGATCGGCGTGCGTGAAGTGCCGGTCGCTTCGCTGCGCCGCTTGCCGAGCTCGGCGGTCGCCAACAAGGCTGCCGTGGGCGCGTGGCTCGACGGTGAGCAAACGGTGTTGTTGATTGATCTGCCCGCGTTGGTTCCCGGCGGGCGATAGAGAGCGCGCCAGCAACCGGTTCGAAAGGAGTCGTTCGATGCCGCAGTCGCAGTCAACCAAGGGTGCCAAGCCGGTACGCGGTAAAAAGCCACCTCTTTCGAGAATGCAAAGCGGCGGTGACGGCTTGAAGCCGATCATCGATGTGCTCAAGAAAGTGCTCGAAGACAACGAGCGTGCGCTGCGTGTCGATTTGACCAAGCTGCAAGGCGGTGAGCTCGAGCTGGGCCGGCTCGTCAATATGACGCTGGAGCGGCTGACGCTCGACTTGAGCCTCTCTGAAGACACACGTCAGCACACGGTGATGGTGGTCGATCAGGCGCTCGAGGCGCTCATTTCATTGGTGCGCGACGGCGAGCTCTCGAAGTGGACCAGCAAGACAGACGACCCGGTGCTGGGGCCCCTGCTTGAAGGCTTCGGCAAGGTGATTGACACGTTGCGCACCTTCGTGCGGCAGATCAACGAAGCGGCGCTGCAGCTGTCTTCGTCGGCCAATGAGGTGCTCGCGGCGTCGACGCAACATGAGTCGTCGTCAACCGAGCAGGCAGCGGCGATTCACGAAACCACCGCCACGATGGAAGAGCTGAAGCACGCGTCGGCGCAGATCGCCGAGAACGCCGGCGCAGTGGCACGGGTTGCTGAAGAGACGTTGGGCTCGGCACGCTCGGGCCGCGGCGCGATTGGTGAATTCATTCACGCCATGCAGCAAATTCGCAGTGACAGTGCGGCGGTGTCAGACTCGATCGCCAAATTGTCGAAACGGGTAGAACGCATTGGCACCGTGGTCGATGTGATCGACGAAATTGCTGATCGGTCAGATTTGCTCGCCTTGAATGCCGCGCTTGAAGGCTCGCGCGCGGGTGAAGCCGGTAAAGGCTTCTCGATCGTGGCGGCTGAAATGCGGCGCCTTGCCGAGAACGTCTTGGAGTCGACCAAAGAAATTAAGAACCTGATCACCGAAATTCGCGAAGCCACCGCGGCGGCGGCGGGAGCGGCTTCGGCCTCGAAAGGCGCTACCGATCAAGGTGAGCGCCTGGGAGCGGTGGCGGCGCAAGCTGTCGAGGGCATTCTCGCCGGGGTGCAAGAAACGTCAGACGCGGCGCGGGTGATCAACCTGGCGACGCAGCAGCAGCGCACGGCGACCGAGCAGGTGGTGGCGTCGATGGCTGAAATCGAAGATGTGACCCGGCAGACCACGCAGGCTTCTAAACAGAGCACGGGTGCCGCGGCCGAGCTTACCGAGTTGGCAGCCCGCTTGGCCGACATGATCAAACGCTTCAAGGCTGACTAAGACCAGCGTGAACACCGAGGCCCTTAAAAAGTCTCTGGTTTCTAAGTTCGTGGAGCTGACGCACGATCGGCTCCAGAAGGTGCAGCTCGCGGCGATCAACCTCGAAAAAGAAGGCGCCGACAAAGCCGCTGACGAAATAGCGCGCGAGCTTCACACCATGAAGGGCGAGGCCCGCATGTTGGGCCTTTTGGCGGTTGGCCAGCTCGCGCACGCGATCGAAGACCTGCTGCGCTCACACCGCGAAGGCAAAGTATTGGCCAAGGCGACCACCGACTGGGTTTTGCGCGCCTGCGACGCGTTGTCTGACTTGCTAGACAACGTCGACGCCGCGCAGAAAGGTGGCGAAGAATCGACGCAGGTGGCCCAAGCCCTCGCCGCCGTTTCAGGTCACGCGCTGCCGCCGTTACAGCCCAAGCCGTCACCCGCGTTGAGCGCCCCGGTGAAGGCGACCAAAACCAGGCCGCTGCCCAAGCCGCCGACGCCATTCGTCGAGACGCAAGAAAAAGAGCCGAGCAAGCCCCCCGCGAAAGTGTCGAAGGGCAAAAGCGTGGCGGTGGCCGAAGAAGTCTCTGACCGGCGCGCGAAAGAAGATCGCTCGATTCGCGTCAACGTCGACGTGCTCGACGCGATGGGGCTCTTGGCCGGCGATCTGCTCGTCGAGAGTGCGCGAAATCGGCTGCGAGGTGATGCGCTCAACGAATTGCTGGGCCGCTTTTCACGCGTAGGTGATCAGTTCTTGAAGATGCAGCGACCGCAAGGCGCCGGCGAAGGAGCGGCCGCCACGGCATTCGAACAACTGGAAAGTGATCTGCTGCTCCTGCGTGACGACGCGTTTCGCTTCATGCGCCAGAACGCCGACGGGCTCGATGCACTGCACGGTGACTTGTCGCAGCTCGCCAACCAGGTGGCCGAAGCGCGCTTGGTTCCACTTTCTACGGTGGTTGAAGCGTTTCCTCGGGCGGTGCGTGAATTGGCGCACGAGCAGGGCAAGCAAATTGACCTCTCGATCGAGAACAGCGGGGTAGGTGTTGACCGCTCGATGCTCGCCGACGTGCGTGACGCGCTGATTCATTTGGTGCGCAACGCGATTGACCATGGCATCGAAAGCGCGGGCGTGCGGCAGACGCTTGGCAAACCCGAAGAGGGCAAGCTGGCCATTCGTTTGCGCTCAGACGGCGACATGCTGGCGGTCGAGCTCGCCGACGACGGCCGCGGCATTGACCCCGAGAAGCTGAAAGAAGTGGCGGTGACACGCAAGCTGCTCACTCGGGCGCAGGCGTCGGCGCTCAGTGAGCGTGAAGCGCTAGAGCTGATTTTTCGCGCCGGCTTTTCTACCCGCGAAGAAGTGAGCGACGTCTCGGGTCGCGGTGTCGGTATGGACGTGGTGAAGCAGAAAATAGAATCGCTCGGTGGGTCGGTGACTGTGCAAAGCCGGGTGGGCCGCGGCACCACTGTCGCGCTCCGCTTGCCGCAGTCGCTGGCGATGATGCGCGTGCTGCTCATTCGTTTGGGCGAAGACGTTTATGGCGTGCCCGCGGCTGACGTTGAAGCGGTGGCGCGGTTCAGGCCTGAAGATCGCATGGAAGTTTTCGGAACACTGGCGGTGATGCACCGTGAACGCCCCACCGCCTTCGTTGCGCTGGGGCCGCTGCTGGGGCTCAATGGCGGCCCCCGCTTCGAACGCCCACCCGCGATCATCGTGCGTCACGGCCCCGATCGCGCGGCGCTCGCGGTCGACGGCTTCGTCGATGAACGAGAAGTGGCCGTGAAGCCGTGTGGCGGAGAGCTGCTCAAAGGGGCGCCTTTCATCGCCGGCACCGCGGCACTCGAAGACGGCCGCATCGCGGTGCTCTTGCATGTGCCCGACATCATGGCCGAGGTGCGAAAGCTCACCCGGCCCACGGCTGAAGCGACGGCGTCACGGCGCCTGCGGGTGTTGCTGGTCGACGACTCTCCGATTGCGCGGGCCACCGAAGGCGCGTTGGTGAAAGCGCTCGGTCACCATGTCGACGAAGCGCAAGACGGCGAAGAAGCATGGGCGCGCATTCAAAAACACCCTTACGACATCATTCTCACTGACGTGCAGATGCCCAAGCTCGACGGCTTTGCGCTCACCAAGCGCATCAAGACGCATGCCGACTTGGCGGCTCTGCCGGTGATCATTCTTTCTTCGCTGGCGTCACCTGAAGATCGCCGGCGTGGCGTCGACGCGGGGGCCAATGGTTATTTGATCAAGGGCGAGCTGGGGGTCGAAAGCCTGGCCTTGGCAATCGAACGGCTGTCTTGAGTGATGGCCGCATTCGTCAAAATACTTTGGGCCGAGCAGAACCCCTTTCTTTCTGCCGCGTCGCGCGGCTTTTGGGGCCGTGACGTGGTTGAAGTGGGGCCGCCCGCGCCGTTCGCCAAGCTCAGCGAGCGGGTGAAGTGGGGCGCACCGTCAATCGTGCTCGCCGACTTGAAAGGCGTCGACCCCAACGCGCTCGAGCGCTCCATCGAGCAGCTCATGGCTGAACACCCGGTGCCAGTGTTGCTGCTCGCCTCTGCTGGCGCTCAGCGGCAGGTAGCGCTCGCGGGCTTGGCCGCCGGCGCGCTCGACGTTTTGGAGCTGCCGGGCAGCCCCGGTGGCGAGTTTTGGCGCTCATTGCGGCGGCAACTCGACTTGCTGGTTCAAATCAGGGTGGCGCCTGGCGCTCGGCGCAAACGCAAGAATCACCCGGCGCCACGGCCTGGCCTGAACCAGACGACGCCGCTGGTGGCGATCGCTGCTTCGCTGGGAGGCCCCAAAGCGGTGCGCATTTTGCTCGCTGCGCTGCCTGCCCGCTTTCCCGCTCCGGTCGCCATTTGCCAGCACATCACTTCGGGCTTCACCCAAGACTTGGCGCGTTGGCTCGCGGTGGAAACACAGCGCAAAGTGATCGAAGCCACCGCGGGTGCCGCCTTGGAACCAGGCGTCGTCTACCTCGCTCCCTCTGACGCGCACTTCGTGGTGCGGCCGGGCCGGCTGATCGATCTTGATCACAGCCCCCCGGTGGGAGGCTTTCGACCGTCATGCGACGTGCTGTTGAAGAGCGTGGCGCAAACGTACGGCCCGCACGCAATCGGCGTGGTGCTCACCGGCATGGGGCGCGATGGCGCGCAGGGGTTGAGCGAGATTCGCAAGGCGCGCGGTCACACCGTGGCGCAAGATCGGGCGACCAGCGCGGTGTTCGGCATGCCGCAAGAGGCAATTGCGTTGCACGCGGCCGAAAAGGTACTGCCGCTAACCGAGATCGCGGCGCAGCTCTCAGAATGGGTCGGCGCATGAAGCCTGCTCCCCAAAGCCCGTTGACCATCGAGCGCACCGCGTTAGAACAATTGGCCGCGCTGCTGCTCGAGCGCGCGGGGCTGAAGATTACGCCCGACGGCTACTACGGGTTGCGGCTGGCGTTGCAAGCGCGCATGCCGGCGTTGGGCGTTGACGACGCGAGTGAATATGTTCGGCGCTTGCGTCAATGGGCGGGTGAAGCTGAGCTGCGCTCACTGTTGCCGCTGGTGACGGTAGGCAAAACCGAATTTTTTCGCGATCACCGCCAGTTCAGCGCGCTGCAGAAAGTGTTGCTGCCCGAAATGTTGGAGCGGGCCCGCAGAGAAAGACGTGCGGTGAAAGCATGGTCAGCCGGTTGTGCCACGGGTGAAGAACCCTACAGCGTGGCCATGGTGGCACAAGAGCTCGGTGCGAAAACCGGCGAAGTCGACGTGTGGGCCACCGACTTGAACCCACTTGCGGTGGCGCGCGCGGCAGAAGGCGTCTTCGCGGTACGGCGCATGGTGGGCGTCAGCGAGCAGCGGTTAGAACGTTTTTTCGTACACAAAGGTCAGTTTTACGAAGCCTCGCGCGCGCTGAAGGCGATGGTGCGTTTCGAAGGGCACAACTTGGCGGCCCCGGTTTTTCCCGGTGTGGTGCCTGGTTCGCTCGACCTGATCATGTGCCGAAACGTGATTATCTATTTCGACGAGGCGACCATTCGCGGCTTGATGGGCCGCTTTCACGACGCGCTGCGCGAGGGCGGGGTGCTGCTGCTCGGCTATTCTGAGAGCTTGTTTCAGCTCTCACAACAGCTCGACATGCAAGAAATCGAAGAAGCGTTCATTTACCGACGATCTCCCAAGCACAAGCCGCCACCCCCAAAACCAGCGGTTGTTGCTCCGCGCCCTTCGTCGCCGCCGTGGGCGCCCCGGCCTGCTGCTTCGCTGGCCGACGCTTCGGTGGCGATCACCGCGAAAATACCGATCATGCCGTTGCCCGCGAGCAAGCCCGCTGAAAAGCCTGTGGCGCAAGCCGCCATGGGCCCCGCTGAACGGCTGCATGCGGTGGGTACACTGCTCCACAAAGGTGATTTTGCGCAGGCACTGTTGGTGGCGCGCCGCCTGACCGACGAGCACCCTGACGATCTGGCCTCGCTGCTCACGCTCGGCAATGTGCACGCGGTCATGGGCAATGTCGATGAGGCCGAAGACGTGCTCAAGTCAGCCCTGGCCAAAGAGCCGTTGTGTGTCGAAGCGCGCCTGTACTTGGCGCTGGCGGCGATGCAGCAGCGAAACTTTGCTACCGCCAAGGTCGAGCTCACCCGGGCCATTTTTTTGGAGCCCAACTTGGCGCTGGCGCACTACCTGTCAGGCCAGGTGCACGAAAAGCTGGGTGACAATGAATCGGCGCGCCGCGGTTACCGCAATGCCGCGCAACTCAAGAAGGTTTCGTCGCGGCCGCTGTTGGGGCACTACCCCGAGCTACCGCATACGGGTGAAGCCATTGCCCAGGCCGCCCAGTACCGTTTGGCCGCTCTCGCTGAACGGTAGTCAAGGCGAGGCCAAAGCATTTCCAGGGCTTGCGTTCAGGGGGGGCTCGTGGTTATGAGACCCGTCGCATTTTTTCTGCGTCAGTCCATAGAGATGGTCTCTATGTAAGGCGCCAAAAAGGAAGCACCATGAAGGCCGACCTGCACCCTGTTTATCCTCCCAGCCGCATTACCTGCGCTTGCGGCAACATCATCGAAACCAAGAGCACCCGTGGCTCGTTCCACGTTGAAATCTGCTCCAACTGCCACCCGTTCTTCACTGGCAAGTACAAGCTGATGGACACCCAAGGTCGCGTGGAGCGTTTCCGCAAGAAGTACGACACCAACAAGGCTGCGGCTCCCAAGTCGTAAGTCTGAACGGCTACAATCGACACCGTGACCAAGCCCTATATCGGCGGCCAAGCAGTCATCGAAGGCGTGATGATGCGTTCGCCGAAGAGCTTCGTGGTAGCGGTGCGCCGCCCTGACGGCAAAATCGCCATTCGCGAGCAGAAGTGGGAGCTTTTGCTCGCGAAGTTGCCTTTCTTGCGTTGGCCGTTGTTGCGGGGCGCGCTTGTCTTGCTCGAGTCACTGCACAATGGTTTTTCAGCGCTGAAGTTTTCGGCAGAGCACGGCATGCCGCCCGAAGAACAGGGCAAGAAAGCCGGGGCGCTCGTCACCAAGTTAATGGCGTTGGGTTTGTTTTTGTGGGCCGACGGTCCCGATGCGGCACCGGCTCCCACTGTTGAAGACGTCGCCGCGCAGAAGAAGCGCGATACCGAGTCGACGCTGATGTTGGCACTGGCGACCGTGATGATGGTGTCGCTCTTCATCGCTTTGCCGCACGTACTGACCTGGGCCTTGGGGCTGTGGCTGGGGCCAGCGCTCGACAGCCAAGGGGCGCTTTTTCACGTGGTTGACGGCGTGTTCCGCGTCGGCATTTTGGTCGGCTACATTTACGCGATCTCGCGCAGCAAAGAAGCGTCGCGCCTGTTTCAGTACCATGGCGCTGAACACAAAGCGATTTGGACCTACGAGACCGACAAGGCATTGACCGTCGGTGAGGCCAAGCCGTTCACGACCCGTCACCCGCGCTGTGGCACCAGTTTTTTGTTCATTGTGGTGGGCGTGGCAGTCACGCTGCATGTGGTGCTTTTGCCTTTTGTTCCAAGGTTGCACCCCAATGAATTCGTGCACCAGTTGCTGTTGGTGTTGGTGAAAATTCCAATGGCTTTCCCCATTGCTGGCATCGCGTACGAATTGCAGCGCTGGTCGGCCAAAGAGAGCTGCCCGCGCGCGATTACCATGCTGACGCGCCCCGGCATCTGGATGCAAAGCGTGACTACGCAAGAGCCCGAAGACAGCCAGTTAGAAATCGCCCTGCTGTCGCTCGAAAAAGCGATGGACCGCGAGCACGGCCGCACCACCCGCGCCGAGGGCATCAACCTGTACCCTGACTTCGCGGCCGCGAAAGCGGCGTAAGCGTTAGGGCCCGCCACAAAAAATCAGATTGGGTTGAACCCCACTCGGCCGTGAATCGTGAGACAGTTCAAGCCCATGGAGCTTGACCGGCTCACCGTTGAACGTCTTCGACGCGGCGAACGAGACGCCCAAGATGCTTTTTTGCGCCGGTACGCGCCGGTGCTGCACAGTTTCGTGCGTCGTGCAGGGCCTCCAGGCGCCGCTGATGATTTGACCCAGGAGCTGCTCGAAAAGCTGCTCACTGTGGTTGAGCGTTTTTCACCCGACGGGCCGGCGCAGTTGACGACGTGGGTCTTCACCGTGGCGCACCGCTGGCTGCTCGACGAA
This sequence comes from Myxococcaceae bacterium, assembly GCA_019694575.1. Classification (GTDB taxonomy): domain Bacteria; phylum Myxococcota; class Myxococcia; order Myxococcales; family Myxococcaceae; genus JAIBBR01. Next base: position 70,218 of record JAIBBR010000004.1, on the reverse strand, counting down.
AAGAAACGCCGGCACCTCGAGGTCGCCCCTCTTGAAGAAGGCATGGACGTGGTGGACGGCCGCGAAAGCCCCGACGTGCATGTGCATGGGCGACAGCTCGAAGCCGCGTTGGAAAGCGCGCTGCAACAGTTGCCCGAGGCGCAGCGCCGCGTCTTCGTGTTGACGCAAGTGCATCACCAACCGCTCGAAGCGGTGGCCGAAGTCGAACGCGTGCCGGTGGGTACTTTGAAGTCACGCCTGCACCGCGCCCGCGCCACCTTGGCGGCTGCTCTGGAACCCCTGCTTCACCGCGGGCCCCCCGTAAAGGCAAAAGAAACATGACCGATGAATTCGAGAAGGCGTCGCGCTTTCGTGAAAACGAGCTGCCCCCTGACGAAGTGGGCGCGCTGCAGGCCAGTGGCACGCTGAATGAGAAGCTCAAAGTGCTCGACGCGGTTGATGCCGCGGTGGGTGCGTTGCCCAACAGCCTGTGCGGTGAGCAGCTCGAGGCGTTACTCGACCGCGTGAAAAGGCCGGCCCGCGAAGCGACTCCCGTGAAGCGCCGCTGGTTGCCCACCGCGGCCGCGGCGACGGCGGCGGCGTTGATTGCCGCGGTGGCCGTGGGAGCCGTGGCCGCCACTCAACGCCGCGCGTGGACCGCCGTGCCCACAGGGCAGGTGCTGTTAGACGGCGAGCCGTTGCTTCAACACCACCGCTTGGGCGCGCATGGGCATTGGAGCTTGGAGGTGGGCCCAGAATCTACCGCGCAGCTGGTGAGCCCGGCACAAGGTGCATTGCGGTTACCGGCGGGTACACAGCTGTCTTTCGAGCAAGGGCTGCGGCTCGATCGCGGCAATTTGTTGGTGAGCGCCAACGGGTTGACGTTGAGCGCGGGCGGTCAACACGTCTCAGTCGATGGAACGGCCGTACTTTCGATGGAACCCGCCGAAGGGGTGGTTCGTGTCACCGACGTGTTGAACCAATTTCCGTCGGGAGCACAAATGAAGAGCCAGTGGATGCGAATGTCGAGTGTGGCGGTGACCGCCGCGGTGGCTGGAGGCGGTTTGACGTTATTCGTGCTCGATGGCAACGCACGAATGATGGGTGAGAACACGCCCGAGCTGCGGTTGGCCGCGGGTGAGAGCGCGCATGCCGGCGATGGCAAGCCGGGCCGGTGGAAGGCGCCTCAAAGTAGCGCCGCGTTGGGTGGCACGCCGACGCGATCTTTCGAGGCAACTCCGTCTGATTTGCAGAAGGGCGATGCCCGGTTGCGCGCGATGTCGCAGCCTGAGCTGGTGGCGCTGGTCGAAAAAGTGCTCGATGAGAAAGAAGCGTTGGCTCGGGAGCGTGAGGCGTTGAAGAAAAAAGTCGCCGACCTCGACGACGATGGTCACCCAGCGCGCAATTATTACCGCTTGCAGCCCGAAGAGCTTCTCGAGTCAGCGCGCAAAGGTGAATTGCGGCTGCGCGGTCCGCAGCTAGAGGACGCAGAGTTCAAAGCAGACACGAAAGCAAAGGAAGCTGTGAGCCTTACCCCTGCTGAAGAGGCCAAGGTGAAGGAGATCTTCAACGCCTCTCGCGACCGCGCACGCGCCAAGCTGCTGGCGATCTACAAGGAGATCGGCGGCGACCCTGACTCTGCCGCGTCATGGTCGACGAGCACGTTGTTGGGAGAGCTCCGTTCGAAGGGACTGGGCACTGAGTACGGCGACGCGATTCGTCAGCTCGCCAATGAGCGCGCGGGCTTGGTGGCTTCGACGCCAGAGGGGGCGGGGTCGGCGATCTACCGCGCGTACCGTACGTACATTGAAGAAGACGATCGCACGTTGTCGGAGCTTGAGCGGCTGCTTGGCCCGCGGCGTACCGAAGAATTGCTCAACCATGAGAATACTTCACACAGCAATCACACCTTCGGCGTGGGGCCCGCGAAACCGAAATAAGATCGCTTGCGAGAGAATTCGATCACTTACGGCCGCCTCGCGGCCGTTTTTTTGCCCGCAGATCCGACTGCCTTTACCGTGAATACCTCACCCCATCGCGGTTAGGTTTTTTTCTGAAAGGCGCGTCACTTGTCACTCAGCATGCCGAACTTGGCTCCCGTCGTTTCCGAGCCTTCACTTAAAGAACACGTTCACGCCCGCGGCCGCGACTGGGTGCTCTACAAAGGCGACTCGCTCGATCTGCTCGGCCGCTTCGAGCCGCAGACCTTCGACGTGATCTTCGCCGACCCGCCGTACTTTCTTTCTAACGGGGGGTTCACCTGTCAGGGCGGCAAGCGCGTGCCGGTGGGCAAAGGCCAGTGGGACGCTTCGAAAGGCGTCGAGGCTGATCACGCCTTCGTCAAAGCGTGGCTCGCCGCCTGCCAGAAGTTGCTCAAGCCATCGGGCACGATCTGGGTGTCGGGCACGCAACATGTCATTTTCTCGGTTGGCTTTGCGATGCAAGAGCTTGGCTACAAGCTGCTCAACACCGTGACTTGGTACAAGCCCAACGCCAGCCCCAACTTGTCGTGCCGGTACTTCACGCACTCCACCGAAATTCTGCTTTGGGCGTCACCGGGGGCGAAAGGCAAACTTCAGCACCTCTACAACTACGCGGCGATGAAGCAAGAGAACGGCGGCAAGCAAATGCGCGACGTGTGGGCGCTGCCGAAAGCGGGCGAAGAAGAGCTCCGCGCCGATGGGGAAGGGCGCTTGTGGTCGCAATTGACGCCGCGCAAAGGCGAGAAAGCGCTCGGCGGCCACCCCACGCAGAAACCGTTGCGGTTGTTGGAGCGTGTTTTGGAAGCCAGCTCTAACCCTGACGCCGTGGTGCTTGACCCGTTTTGCGGCAGCGGCACCACGGGTGTCGCCGCGGTGTCGATGGGGCGCCGCTTCGTCGGCATCGATATGAACGACGCGTATCTCGATCTCTCGGCGCGGCGAATCAAAGCCACGCGCTAAAAACAGCGGCGGCTCAGCTACTTTTTCGTCGACGAAAAATCAGGCAGTTTGGCGCCGGCCTGCAACGCTTCGACTTTGAGGTTGCGTCCCACCAGCTCGATGAAGCCAGCGTTGGTAATCAACCCGTCGGCGATCAACAGTAACTCTTGTGCACTGTAGCTCGGCTTGGGTTCAAGCTTGGCGTGGCTGATCGCGGCGTTGAGCAGCTCGTCAGCGATCTTCTCACCCTTGTGCGCGGCGATTCGCGCTCGAACGCTTTCAAGTCGCTTGTCCACGGTGAGTAACCCTCTTTCAGGTGCCCAGGTTTTAGGTCTCGTCCCATTTGGGCCACGCCGGCGCCATTTGCTTCAAAAAAATTTCGAGCTGCATCATCATCATTTTGTTCCACGCCAGGCCCATGCGCTGCACTTTCTCGGGCTCGTTAGGTAACTGCTCGAAAAGAGTGCTCAAGAATGACGTTTGAATGAAGGCGACGAGGCCCACCATGTACCGGGGAGGCACCACCCGATCGTTTTCACCTGCCACGCCGGTGTGGGCCTTACCCACCGAAACGAGCCATGCCGCGAAGGCCGAGCGGTCACCGCCGCCCACCGTTTTCAGTAACCAAGCGGTGAGGTGCTCTTTGCGAATGGCGATGTACTCTGGGTCTACCTCGCCACGCTTGCCCAAGAAAATACGCCGGGTGTCGTCGAAGCTGAGCAGGTGCTCGTAGAGCGCGTCGAGCATTTGGGGCAACTTGGGCCCCAAAATATCAACTGAATCGCTCAGCGCTTTCCAGTCGTCTTGGGTAAAGCCAATAAAGTCTTCAAGGAACTGCAACCGCTTTCCCGGGTTTGCTGAGATCTCTTTGACGTTGATGGTCTTCATGACGCTGGTCGCCCGCTCCCAAACACCGCGTGAAAAGCAGCCGCGCAAAACCATAACTCACGCGCAGCTTGCGCCACCGAAATTTGTCGCACGTGGCGCCAGCTACTTGTTGCCGACCGGCACAGCGGGAATTTCGCCCGTAACCCTGCGGCGTTGGGCGTGCAGTCCACGCTCGCGCCCCGGGTGTACTTCCATACCCGTGGCGTAAGCGGTAACGCGGTTACGGCCAGCACGCTTGCTGGCGTAGAGCGCGGCGTCGGCGCTGTCGACCAAGCGACCGTGATCAACCGCGTCGATCGGCAAGTTGGCGAGGCCGATAGAAACAGTGATCTTGCCGTTCGGTTGGGCGATGGCGTGGGGTGACCGCACGTCTTCGACTGCGCGGCGCAGTTTTTCGGCCACCTCGGCGGCTTCAGCTTTGGTCACCTGGGGCAAGATCACCACGAATTCTTCTCCGCCATAGCGGGCCAGGGTGTCGACCCGGCGGACGATTTGCTTGAGCACCTTCGCCACTTTGCCCAACACCTCGTCGCCCGCGGTGTGCCCTTGGGTATCGTTGAGCGTTTTGAAATGATCGATGTCGATCATCAGCAGTGAAAGCTGGGTGCCGAATCGGTTGGCGCGGGCGATTTCGAGCTCGAGCTGCTGAAAGAGAAAACGGCGGTTGGGCACGCCAGTGAGTGGATCTGTTACCGACAGCGCCACCGTTTGTTCATGCAGCCGCGCGTTTTGAACTGCCAATGCCACTTGGTCGGCCACGCCCGTGAAGAACTCAATGTCTTCGGCCGCGATGCCGGCTTTGTCGGGCCGTTCGAAGTTGAGCACGCCGAGCAATTCTTCGCCGTGCACCATGGGCACACTGAGCAAACAGCCGCGGCCCCGCGTGGCTTGGGTGTCTTTCACTTTGAACGAAGGCTCGTTTTCAAGATCGGGAATGTAGACCGACTTGCGTGTTTGCGCGGCGCGCCCGCACACACCTTCATTCAGCGAAAAGAGTAGCCCCTCGGTGCCGCGGCCCGCAGGGTGCGCCGCTTTCACCTCGAGCTGACCTTCGGCATTGAGCAGCATGATCGAAAATTTCGGCACATCGAAGCGCGTGGGCACCAACTGGGTAATGCGCTGCAACACACTTGAAAGCTCGAGGGTTGACGTGAGCGAGCGGGCCACGTCGTAGAGCAACCCCAATTCGGCCAGACGACCCTGCAGCTGCTCGTTGGTGCTCTCGAGCGCGCGTTTGAGCTCGAGCTCGCTTTGCGCCACGGTGAGCTCGCGTTTGTTTTCGAGATCTTCGGCTTTGAGCGAGGTGAGGTTCACCAACATGCGGTTGAATGCGGCCGAGAGCTGGCCAATTTCATCGTTCGAGGTCACCGGTGCGCGGGCCACGAAATCACCTTCTTCTGCGCGGTGCATTGCCTTGGCGAGGCGACGCAAGGGGTGGGTGAGCATCAAACGTACGGCGATCACCGTCACCAATGAAACGATGGCCAAGAAGATCAGCGCGCTGCCGAGCGCCTCTTTGAAGATGCTGTTCATTTCCAGGCGCAGTGATGGTTCGTCGAGCACCACCTGCAGCACGCCGGTGCGCAAGGTGGCTTCGCCGGCGTGACAACCTGCGCAGGCCACTCCACCCAGCGGGTAAACGACTTCGCTGCCTGCGCTGGTCTTACCGCTCGGCGCGACCGATTGATCAACGCGAATCGCAGTGGCGGCAAGCAACCGCGGCGCGTCAGCCAGCGGGTGGTCTTCTTCTTCGATTTTCTTCGACCAGCGCACCACGCCATTGCGGTCGATGATGCGAATCGACGAAAGGTGACGTACCGCTTTCCAGTCTGAACGCACCGCATTGGTCACCGCGTCGTGCACTTCACGCGCGCCCGAACCCCGCGAAGAATCAGTGCTGAGACGAAAAGTATTGGCGATGAAGTCGGCTAAGCTGACCGCTTCTTCACGCATCGAGCTGCGAATCGCGTCGTCGCCGCGCTTGCCATAGACGACAATCAACAAGACGGCAAAAATGAGCGCCGGTAGCGCGATGCTCACCAATACCTTCTTGCCCACTGAGTTCAACTGCCCGCCCTAATGCTCGAGGGGCAAAGCTCCCATGCCCCCGACGCGTGTCTTGAAAAAAAGAGTGTTTGGCAACGGGGTGCGAACTGTCAAACCCTTCGTGCACGGCTGCCTCAACCATTGGCATTTTTACCCTCGCCCAGGGCATGATCGGCGCTCACCATGGAGCTTTTGACCTCGCGGAAATTACCGGTGACCCACGGTTTCGGCACGCGTTTAGGAGGCATTTCGCGCGCACCCTATGCGTCGCTCAACGTGGGCCTGTCAGTGGGCGATGACCCCGCCGCGGTGCACGAAAATCTGCGACGGCTCGCGGCGCAGGCGGGCGTCGCGCCGGGGTGTTTGGCGACCGTGACACAGGTACACGGCCACGCGGTACTTGAGGCGGGCCAGACAGTCGATCGTTCGAAGGTCGCGGCGCCGCTCGGCGAAGCTGACGCGGTGTGGACTGGGCAGAGCGATCACGCGGTGGCGGTAAAAACGGCCGATTGTGTACCGTTGCTCATGGTCGACCCGGTGGGGCAACGGGTGGCGGCGGTGCACGCGGGTTGGCGCGGCGTGTACTCTGCGGTGGCCGCGCACTCGATAGAGGCGTTGGCCAAAGTGGGCACCTCGCCGGGTGATCTGTGGGTCGCCGTGGGACCATGTATTCAAGTTTGTTGCTACGAGGTGTCAACCGAGCTGGCGGCGCAATTCACCGGCATTTTCGGAGGCACAGTGGTGACGCGGGTGGGGGCAAAAGAACATTTAGACCTGCCTGCCGCCCTGCTGATGACGCTCCTTGGCGCGGGCATACCCCTAAAGCAGATCGATGTGTTGCCGCATTGCACGTCGTGTGATCGGGCCCGTTTCTTTTCGCACCGGCGTGACGGTGCCACGACGGGGCGGCAGTTGTCGTTGGTGGTGGCTGATTTTTGAGCTTTAAGGGCGCGGCGCGGTCGGTTCGCCACAGGCCTGTAGCGGCACACAGGTGAATTCTTGACCCTTGGCGATGCAGGTCCGTAAACTTTGGGCGCTATTCGACCATTCATTGTCATGGGGCCGGTTGCGCTTTCGGCATGCGCGACACCGGCGTTGTTGAAGCCCGAGCTCAGCGAGCTGCAGGCTGAAGTGCGCGCGCTGCGCAGTGACAATTTGCGGCTCGAAGCCCGAATCGAAATGCTCGAGCGCAACAAGGCGGTGGCCGGGCAGTCGGGGTCGCTCTCGACGGCGGGGCATGCAGTGGCGGCCAGTGAAGCGCACGCAATGCCTGAGCTGACGGTGGTGAAGTTGAAACCGAAGCGTGAGGCGGCACCCAAAGTGGCCACTTCTGTTGCAGTGATCGAACCCGAGCCCGAAGTGATCAGCAGCTTGGAACAAGTGTTGCCGGCTGCGCAATCTGCTTACGCGGGTGACGGTGAACGCGGCGACATGGTGTTTAACAATGCCGTCAATGCCTTGAAGACCGGCAATGTCGAAGGTGGTATCGCGCAGCTGCAGCAGTTCGCCGTCGAAGCGCCGCAACACGCCAAGGCTGACAACGCGCTCTATTTTTCAGGCCTTGGGTACATGGGGTTGAACGATTTCGAAGACGCCGCGACCGCATTCGAGTCGGTGGCCAAAAAATACCCGGCGGGTGACGCGGTGGTCGACGCGCTGCTCAAGCTGGCCGAGTGCCGTACCAAAATGAATCAACCGGCCGATGCGCGCAAGGCGTACCAGCGCATTGTCAAAGACTGGCCTGACACACCTGCTGCCCAAGCTGCCCGTTCGCGGCTGTCGTCGTTGCCCAACCCTGCTGCTTCTCCTTGAACCGGAGCCGTCAATGCGAAACGTAATTCTTTCCGCCGCTGTCGTGGTCATGACGTTCGGGTGGTCGGCTCGGGCGCAGGTGGTGGTGGCACAAGCGGCGACCGGCAAGGCGAAGGCCGCGGCGAAAAAAGCGCCACCTGCTGACGAAGAGGGCGCGTCAGAAGACACGTCAGCGCCTTCTGACGAGTCGGGCGGAGCCGAAGTGTTACCGGGGCGCACCGATGCGGCGAAGACACCGAGCGCAGGCACGGGCGCGGCGCACACAGTCGAGCGCGGAGACACGTTGTGGGAGCTGTCGCAGAAGTACATGGGCAGCCCTTGGTATTGGCCGAAGGTCTGGTCATACAACCCCGAGATCGCCAACCCCCATTGGATCTACCCGGGCAACATGGTGCGTTTCATGTCGTCGGGCGAAGAAGTGCCGACCGAGGTTGAAGTGGGCACGGCTTCGTCAGGCGGAGATGACGACTCAATGTACGACAACAACGATGACGGCGTGCTGGTGGCGGGAAAAATCGGCTACCAACCGCAAGCCACCACTACGGTGAAGACGACCGGTTTTGTCACCGCGAAAGAAATTGAAGAGGCAGGCCACATTGTCGGTTCGTTCGCCGAAGCGACGATGTTGAGCTACCCCGACACTGCCTACGTTGAGTTCACCCGTAAGGCTGCCGGCAAGATTGGCGACGGGTACATTATTTTTCGCCCCGCAGGTGAAGTGGTGCACCCCATCACGGGTGACCGCATTGGTTACATGACGCACATTTTGGGTACCGCGAAGTCGCTGCGCGCCGGCAACAACACCATGTTGACGCTGCAGATCTTGAATACCTTCGACGAAGTGCGCCGCGGTGACTTGATTGGGCCTTATGGCGAGTCGCTCACCCGTACCATCACGATACGGCCGAACGATCGCAACATCACTGCCATGTTGGTAGGGCAGTTAACTCCGTTTTTGACCACCTACGCCGAGCACCACATGGTGGTTATCGACAAGGGCAGTGATGACGGCGTGCTGCCCGGCAATACATTCGTCGTGGTGCGCCAACAGGACAACACGGCCGAAGGCGTTCTCTACCGGCCTACGCTGCGTGACGAGCACTTTCCGAAAGAAGACGTCGGCATGTGCATGACGGTTGACGTGAAGACCAAAGCGTCGACGTGTTTGATTGTGCGTTCTCTGCGTGAGTTGGTGACGGGTGACGTGTTGGAAATGCGCGCCGCCGGTGGCAATGCGCCGCGCGCGGCCCGTTAAGGTTTTTTCCAGTCGTCGGCCAACAGCTCGTAGGCGAGCAAGTTCCACCAGCGCCCGTGCCGGTTGAGGTGCTGGCGTTGTTCGCCGACGAAACGAAAGCCGAGTTTTTCGATCACGCTGACTGAGGCTTTGTTCTCGTCGACGGTGTGCACTTCGATTTTGTGCAGGGCCAATGTTTCGAAGCCGTGCTTGAGCAGCGCGCGCGCCGCTTCGGTGGCGAAGCCTTTGCCGTGTGCAGCGGGAACCACCCAGTAACCCAGCTCGGCTTTGTCGAGCTGCCAGGCCAGGTGCTGCCGCTGAATGTCGTGTAAACCGACCACGCCGCGAAACTCGCCGTGTTCTCGTAAGACCCACACCACTGCCGTGCCTTGGTCGCCAAGACGCATTGACTGCTCGATGAAGGCGAGGGTCTGTGCACGTTCGCTGTGCGCTGCCCAAGTCATGTGCCGAGGGAGCTCGGGGTTCGAAGTATGGGGCCACAAGTCTTCGAGATCGGTCTTCGCGATGGGCGAGAGGGTCAGTCGAGCCGTGTGAAACAACGCTTTCATGGCGGGAGCACCCTAATTGAGCGGCCGGGCACAGGAGGAGCCCCACGTTTTCTCATTTGGTGGAGTGATGACTTTCGACCTTGTGAGGCGTTCTATGCGTCGGCACGCTCACGGCCGTCAAACCCTTTTTAAGAGGTGAACCATGCAGATTCGAGGGCAGGTAAACGCGCAGTATACGGAGTACGCAGCGCCGAAGGGCAGCTTCACGTTGAACAAGAACGTCGAGCAACGGCTCAATTCGTTCTTTGCCGACACCAGAGGTGAGGTCGACGGCGTGCGCAAAACGGCGCAGTCCGTGACGACGAAAAGCTCTCCGCTCATTCGGGAAGACGGACAGATTTTGAATTACCCCGAAAACATTCGCGATGCGGTGCTCGCCGCGTCGGAAGTGGCGACCGGGCAATACAGTGCCGCGAATGGTGTCAAAGAAGGCCAAGCGTTTTGGCCTGAAGAGACGCATTTCATCAATGTGAACGGTAAAGATCTGATCGCCGCCCAGTTCAAAGACAACGTCTGGGGCCGTCAGAGCAAAGAGGTGATTACCTTGGTCGACCCGCAGACCGCGCAAGTGGTGGCGCTAAAGAGCGGCGGAGACTGGTTCAGCCCTCCGTTTACGCGGTTGCCGACGAAGTAGGACGACGGTGTCGGACTTACCCATTTTTCGTTTTTGCAGGTGACAAGACGGGCCGAGCGCGTGTTTTCGAGGCGGCTTTGGCGAGCATGCCGGGTCGGCAGCCATTGTCAGCACGCACCTTGAAGCGCGTTGTTTCGAAAATCGATGTCAGCCCGCTGCGCTACGACGCGTATCGTGAACGGGAAACGGGCGTTGTTGGGGTTGTGGTGCGTTCAGGGCATTGGGCCAAAGACACTCGCGGCACTCGAAGAAACGTTTTATTCGCTCGAGGCGTTGCTCGATGTGCCAATTGCAGAATGGGCGAACGCAGTCGCCTTGCGGCCGCAAGCCAAAACATCGTTGGCGCCTTACGCCAAACTCGAAGACATCGCGGCGGAAGCACAAACCCGGCTACAGCGCGCAGAAATTCAGGTCGCCTTCAAAGATGACGCGGCTTACCCACCCAACCTTGCGACGGTGAATGACGCGCCGCCGTTGCTTTTTCACTGGGGGCCAGGAGCGAACGGGCGTTCTCGCCGCCGCTTGGCGATGGTTGGCACCCGTCACCCCAACCAAGGTTTCAATCAGTTCGCGCGTGCGTTTGCTTTCGAAGTGGCGGCCCGTGGGGCGGGCGTGGTTTCGGGGGCCGCCGAGGGCATTGATCAAGCGTGCCATCACGGAGCTCTCGCCGCGCACGGTGAAACGTGGGCCTTCATGGGCAGCGGCCTTGACGAGCTCGACGCTTCGCAACGTGAGTTATGGCCGCACGTGCGCGATGGCGGTGGCACTTACTTTTCTGAGTTTCCTCCGGGCCGGCGTGGTGACAAGAGCACGTTTCCTCGAAGAAACCGGTTGATTTCAGGCGCGTCTGACGCGGTGCTTGTTTTGCGCGCAGGCGAAACCTCGGGCGCGTTGCACACCGCGCGCTACGCGGTAGAGCAAGGCCGCGTGCTGCTCGCGATGCCGGGAGACCCCCATAACCCTTCGGCACAAGGTTGTCTGGCGCTCATTCGCGACGGGCATGCGCGCATTTGCTTCGACGTCGAAGGCGCAGCGCAAGCGCTGGGGCTCACCGGTTTGCGAGCGGGCCCCCTGGAGCAAACCGTGGTGCAAGGCAAGCTCGAAGATTTTTCATCGGCCGCCCAACGCGCTTTTTCTTTGCTTACCAAGCACCCGCAGGACTTTGATGCGCTCGATGCCAAATGGGGGGCGGGTTCAGCGGAGCTTTCGAGCGCGTTGTGCGAGCTCGAGCTCGCAGGGTGGGTGGTGCAGCGGCCAGGTCGGCGCTACGAAAAGATCTGATCTAAAAGGCGTTTCGTTAAAGCCATTTGTTGACGTGTCATGAACCGCAAACTAAAAACCTCACGGGTTTACTACCGCGCCGCTCCGTGAACGAGCGAAGGGGAACACAAGTCAATGTCCGCCAGCCTGATGGTGCAGCAACTTGTCGACGTGGTGCTTACGCAGGCCGCCAAGGCAGGAGAACACAGTGGAATGGACTCTCTCGTAGAATTCTTCAAAGAGGGTGGTCCGTTCATGTTCGTGAACATCTTCTGGATGGCATGCGCGATCGCGGTCGTGATCGAACGCATTCTCACCCTGATGTTCCGATACAACCTGAACGCCCCTCCGTTCATGGAGCAGGTGACCAAGCTGGTGCTCACCGGCAATGTCGACCGCGCCGTGAAGCTTTGTGGTGCCGCCCCCAACGCCCCCTTGGCCAAGGTAATTCGGGCGGGGTTGACCCGTGCCAACCGCGGCGAAATTGAGGTCGCCAAGGCGATTGAAGAGTCGATTCTCGAAAACACACCTCACATCGCGGCGCGCATTCCCTGGTTGTGGTCGCTCGCCAACGTCGCCACGCTCTTCGGCCTCGTCGGTACCATCTTCGGTTTGATCAACACGTTTAAGTCTTTGGGCAACGTGCCGGCCGATCAGAAGCAGGCCATGCTCTCCAAAGGTATTTCTGAAGCCATGAACAACACGGCCTTCGGTCTTTTGATTGCCGTGAGCTGCATTGTCGGTCACTTGTTCTTGATGTCGTACGCCAAACGCATGATCGAAGTCGTCGAGCTCAACGCGATGAAGCTCGAGAACTTGCTCGGTCGCCGCAACGCGGGCGAGACCAGCTCGATGGACTACGAGAAGGCTTCATAAGGTCCTAACGGAACACCCACCGTCAGTTTGTTGTCGGAACCTTAGACTCCATGGCGATCTACTTCTCAAAGCGGAAGATCAGACCCAAAGAGGAAGAAGAGACGGGCGAGCTCAACATCGTCCCTTACCTCGATATCCTCATGAACTTGATCATCTTCATGCTGATGTCGATTACCGGTTTGGCCACGTTCGGCATCTTGAATGTGAACAGCCCGAGTTACGGCGGCCCTTCTGCCGGTATGGACAGTGAGAACCCCGACAAGCAGCTGACGCTCAACGTTTCGATCGCCAAGAACGGTTTCTATGTGGCGGCGACGGGAGGGGTGCTCCCTGGCCAGACCGAAGGTGCGCAGCCCCCGGTGCCTGGTCAAAGTCCTCCGACGATTCCGAAAAACGCCGACGGTACCTACAATTTTCCCGCGCTCACCGCGCAGATGATGGAAATCAAGAAGGCGTTTCCCACTGAGACCAAGGTGATCATGGCCGCGGACCCTCAGGTGGAATATGAAATTCTGGTCGCCGCGATGGACGCAACGCGTGAAACGGCTGACCGCAAATTGCTTTTCCCCGACGTGACTTTGTCGACTTACTAATGGCCACCAAAGCCCCCAATTCTGCGGTTGAGATCGATGACGATGACCGTCAGCGAATGATGCTGCGTAAGGCGCTTAGCCGTAAGCGCCGCAAGGAGCGCGAGGCCGAAGGCGAGATTAAGGAGCTCAACATCACCGCGATGATGGACATGATGACCATCATCTTGGTGTTCTTGCTCAAGTCTTACGCGTCGTCGTCGGTGTCGATGACGCAGTCTGAAGACATTCGCATTCCCGTGTCGAGCACCCGTGTCGCGCCGAAAGACACAGTGTCGGTGACGATTACCACCAAGTCGATTTTGGTCGGTGACAAGAAAAAGGTCGACTTGATCAACGCCGCGTTGCAGGCCAAAGATCTGAGCGGCCGTACGGTGGTGCCGCTCAACGACGCGCTGAAGAAAGAAGTCGAGAAGCTGAAATTCATTGCCGAACGCAACCCGAACGCACCCTTTACAGGTGAGCTGTCGGTCATTGGCGACAAGCGCATTCCTTACGATCTGCTGCTGTCGGTGCTCTACACTGCGGGTCAGAACGAGCTCGGCAACTACCGCTTTATCGTCGTCACCAAAGATCAATAGGCGGCCAGTCTTACCGGCGTTGACGCGCGACCCTAGGTTTGCGGCAGTCTTTGACGTAAGGCACCTGCCATGACGACGACACCCAAAGTCACCGTGGTGGGAGCGGGCCTGGCTGGCTCTGAATGCGCGTATCAGCTGGCCAAGCGTGGCATTGACGTGCGCTTGCTCGAGCAAAAGCCGGTGCGCCGTTCGCCCGCGCACCAGAGCAATGAGCCGGCTGAATTGGTGTGCTCGAACTCGATGCGTTCTGACAACCCCGAGAGCGCCATCGGCATGCTGCACCGCGAGCTGCGCGAACTAGGCTCGCTGATTTTGGGCAGCGCTGACGCGCACCGTGTGCCGGCGGGTGACGCGTTGGCCGTTGATCGCGACGGTTTTTCGGCCGAAGTGAAGCGTCGTTTGCTTTCCACCGGTCGTGTGACATTGGTGGCAGAAGAAGTCACCACGCTTCCCGAGGGCATGGTGGTGGTGGCGACGGGGCCACTCACTTCAGAAGCGTTGACCCAGGCTTTGCAGCCGTACCTGGGTGAAAAGCTTTATTTTTACGATGCCATCGCGCCGATTGTTTCAGCCGATTCTGTCGACATGACGATCGCTTTTCGGCAGAGCCGCTACGGCAAAGGCGGTGGAGACGACTACGTCAACTTGCCGCTCAATAAAGAAGAGTACGTGGCGTTCGTTGAGGCGGTACGCAATGGCGCCAAGGTGACGCCGCATGCCTTCGAGGAACCCAAATATTTCGAAGGGTGTCTGCCGGTAGAAGTGATGGCAGAGCGTGGCGAGCAAGTGCTGGCGTTTGGCCCGATGAAGCCGGTGGGCTTGACCGACCCGCGCACGGGCCGCCGCCCGCATGCGGTGGTGCAGCTGCGGCAAGAAAACCGCGATGGCACGGCTTACAACTTGGTCGGCTTTCAAACCCGGCTTTCATGGCCAGAGCAAAAGCGCATTTTCGCCATGATTCCCGGGTTGCAGAACGCTGAATGGCTGCGGTTGGGGCAAATTCACCGCAACACGTTTCTCGATTCTCCGCGGCTGTTGTCTGCTGACGGTTCGTTGCGTGCCGAGCCACGGCTGTTTTTTGCGGGGCAGATGACGGGGGTCGAAGGCTACGTCGAGTCGTCAGCGAGCGGCTTTTGGGTGGCGCTCTCGGTGGTGGCGCGTATTTTCGGCAAGCCTTTCGTTCCGCCTCCTGCCGAGACGGCGATGGGGGCGCTCTACCGCCACGTGACGGGTGAAGTGCATGTCGAAGGCGCTCCATACCAGCCGACCAATGTGACGTTTGGGCTTTTTCCCGCGTTGCCTGAACGAATGAAGAAGGCAAACAAGCGGGCGGCCTATGCCACGCGAGCGCAGTCAGCGTTTGCTTCGTGGAAGCAATCCTTCGAAGGTAGAGACTTTGTGCCTGCCACGGGCGACGTTGCATCGCCCGTCATGGGAGCGAATCAATGAGCAGCAGCCGCCACTCGCGGTGGATCACAGCGTCGGTGTGCGTCGCATGGCTAAGCGGTTGTACCACCAGTTGCCAATCGTCAGACGGCACCATTCGCAGCGGTGGCGCGGCACCGTCGGGGAAGAAAGGCGAGGTGGTGGGTGGGTTGGGCAAGCAAGTGGCCCCGGGCGACGGCATTGATTTGCGCGCCACGCCCGACGGCAGGTTTGTCACCTACCTGCTCGATGCGCAGAAACCACGGCTTGACGGCATTCCTCCGGTGATGCGGTTGGGCACGTTGTATGCGGTATCGACGGCCGGCGGTGAGGCGCGCAAGTTGGGGTCGGGTATTACCAACATGCCGGGTGGCTATTTGTTCACCGGCGATTCGCGCTGGGTGCTTTTTCTCGTCGGCTATAACGTGTCGGCGCAATCGGGCGAGCTGCGTGCGGTTGACTTGAACGACGCTAAAGCTGAGCCGGTGAAACTCGGCAGCGTCGTGACGTATGTGGTGGGCAGCAAAGACGGCCGGCAGGTGGCTTTCGTCGACGACGGCACACTCAAAGTGGGCGTGCTCCCGGCGGGCCCCTTTCGCGATCTCGCCGCTGACGTGACGGTGGCCGAGTTCGCTCCTGACGGCAAGCAGGTTTACTTCAAGCGCAAGCTGACGTCGGCCGGTGGGTTGTACCAGGTGGGTGTCGAAGGTGGCAGCGCTCCGAAGAAGTTGGGTGATCGGGTGGGTGATTTCAAAGTGTCACCCGACTCGCGCTACGTGGCATTTGCCACCGCGAGCGTGCAGTCGCCGGGCTTTTATGATCTGCAGCTCGCCGACACCGCGACGACCAAGTCGAAGACAGTGGCGGTGGCCACGAATTATTTCGCCTTTTCGCCCGACAGCCGCTGGTTGGCGCGTGTCGAAGGCTACAAGGGCACCAGCAACTTGGGCGCGTTGATGGTCGGCGCGGCTGATGGCAGCCCGGGCAAGAAAATTGGCGAACGGGTCGACGTGGTGAATTTTGCCCCTGCTTCAAACGGCATCGCGTTTCTGAAGAACTACAGCATGTCAGACACGCAAGGCGGCACCTTGGGGCAGGGTACGTTGATGGTGGCGTCGCTACCGCTCGAGGGGCCAGCCAAGTCGTTGGGCGAGAGGGTACCAGGCTACGTATGGAGCAACGATGGCAAGACGCTGGCCTTCGTAGAGCGCTTCTTCAAGCCGCTCTATTCAGTCGACTTGATGGTGCACAGCCTGGGCAGCGCCGAGCAGCCGTACCGGGTGCAGCAGGGGGTATATGGTTACCTGTTCTCTGCCGACGATCAGTACCTGATGTTTCGCACGGGCTGCATTCGCAATGGCCGCGCGTGCGATCTGCACACGGTCGAAGTGGCGAAGCTCAAAGAGCCTCCGCGCAAAGCAGTCGAAGGCATTTTTAGCTTTAAACCGGCCGCGGAAGGCCCCCGCGTGCTGGTGACATACGCGCGCACCCAGGGCGATGTGTACGACGTCGCGGTTTACAATTTGAAGAGCCAGGAGCGGAAAACGTTGGATCAGCTGGTGAAGGTGCCGGCGCTCTTCGTCGCTCCTGATGGCAGCAAGGCCGCGTACATCATGTCTGAGCAGGGCAAACAGGGAGTGTACGTCGCCTCAGACGGTATTCCCTAGGTGACTGGTGTCAAACGAGCTCGGTCGCCGAAACGCCGATTTGACTTCGCCGGGCATCGTCAGAAGCCCTTGAAAGGCCGCCAAGCATTCCTGCGGGCTTCTTCCTTGCGCGGCTCGCAACTCGGGCGTTTGGGACTCGGTCGTCGTTTGACACCAGTCACCTAGAACTCGACGGCACCCGGCAGCGGCGTAAAATTGCCTCGTGAGCAGCGACCACATCGAAGCTTTTCTCCACTACCTGCAAGTGGCGCGCGCGGTGTCACCGCACACGCTCAAAGCTTACCGAGTCGATCTCAAGCAACTCGCCGAGTACTTGGGCAATAACGCAGTCGCACTTACCCACGCGAACCATTTGCACCTGCGTGGGTTCTTGGGAGTACAAGCCGCCACGCATTCAGCCGCCACGCGCGCTCGACGGCTCGCCGCGGTGAAGTCGTTCTACAAGTTTCTCGCGCGCCGCAAGGTGATCGCCAGCAGCCCGGCACGCCGCATGAAAAGCCCTAAATTGCCAAACCGCTTGCCCCGCGCCATTCCCGTCGATGACGCATTCGCGGTGATGGAGGCTCCCGACGACGAGCGGCTGCTCGGCGCGCGCGATCACGCGATGCTCGAAGTGCTCTATGGCTCTGGGGTGCGTTTGGCCGAGTTGTGCGGTTTGAGCCTCGACAGTCTCGACATCGGCAACGGCATGATTCGCGTACTGGGCAAAGGCAACAAGGAGCGGGTGGTGCCATTGAGCGAGCCGGCCATCGAATCGCTGCGGCATTGGCTGTTGGTAAGGCCTGCGCTGCTCGCCAAACCCCGGCCCAAGCAAGACCCCACGGCGCTCTTTCTCAATTTTCGCGGTGGGCGGTTGTCGACGCGCAGCGTGGCTCGCCACCTAGACACCTATGTGCGCTCGTTGAATTTAGGCCGCAAAGTGTCTCCTCACGCATTGCGTCACTCGTTCGCGACGCATTTGCTCGCGGGAGGCGCCGACATTCGCTCGATTCAAGAACTGCTCGGCCACGCCAGCCTGTCGACGACGCAGCGGTACACACACGTGTCGTTTGAGCAGCTGCAAAAAGTGTATGACAAGGCACACCCCCGCGCGTGAGGCCCCAAGCAATGTCGAAGCAAGAGAAATCGTCGGGGCCTCCGCCCTTCAACAACCCATTTGCCAAGCTCAAAGCGTCGCTTCCCAAGCCCGCGGCGAAAGAAAATGAGCGCCGTGCACAGGCGCCACCGCCGTCAGCCCCGCGGCCGTCGAAGCGTGCGTTGAGCATCGAAGAGCTCGAGCGGCAGCAGTTTTTAGAAGCGGTGGGTGAAGTTGAGCCGGTGCGTCACGTGCCAGTGCCCGCGCCCCGGCCGGCAGACATCGCCGCGCGCCACGGTGAAGAGAGTGAATCACTGGCGCAGCTGGCCGAGCTCGTCACCGGCGGTGCGGCGTTGGAGCGAATCGACGACGGAGAGCACCTTCTCTCACACGTGAAGGGTTTGGACCCGCGCGTGGTGCGCAAGCTGAAGCAGGGTGAATTCGCAATTGATCGCGAGCTCGATCTGCACGGTATGAAACGCGCTGAAGCGCAGAGCGCGCTGCAGGCCTTTGTCACCCAGTCACGCCGGGCGCAGTCTCGGTGCCTGCGGGTGATTACGGGGCGCGGGCTGCATTCGGCCGAAGGCGAAGCCGTGCTCAAAGACGCGGTGCCTACTTGGCTCGAAAGTGCCTCGCTGGCGAAACACGTGCTCGCTTTTTCGGTGGCGGCTCCCAAGCACGGCGGGCCCGGCGCACTCTATGTGTTGCTACGCAAGTGATGGAAAGTCGCCACCCCGGTTGTTAAACCTGCTCCATGTTCCACGGGACGACGATTTTATGTGCGCGCCGCGACGGCAAGGTGGTGATCGGCGGCGATGGCCAAGTTACCCTCGAAAAGACGGTACTCAAAGGCAACGCCAAGAAAGTGCGTCGGCTCGGAGACGGGCAGGTGATCGCCGGTTTTGCTGGCGGCACCGCCGACGCCTTCACCCTTTTTGAGCGCTTCGAAGCCAAGCTCAAAGAGCATCAGAAGAACCTTACCCGCGCGTGCGTCGAGCTGGGCAAAGACTGGCGAACAGATCGTTTTCTGCGCCGCCTCGAGGCGCTGTTGATTGTCGCTGACAAAGAGAAAACGTTCATTCTCTCGGGCGCGGGCGATGTGGTCGAGCCTGATCACGGTATTGCCGCGGTGGGCTCGGGCGGCTCCTACGCGCAGGCTGCTGCGTTGGCGCTGCTTCAGCACTCGTCATTGAGCGCCAAGCAGATCGTCGAAGCGTCGCTCGGCATTGCGGCTGAAATTTGCATCTACACCAACACCCACGTGTCGTTCGAAGAGCTCTAACGCCCATGTCCCTTTTGACTCCTCGAGAAGTGGTGGTTGAGCTCGATCGCTACATCATTGGCCAGGCCGCGGCAAAGCGAGCGGTGGCGATTGCACTGCGCAACCGTTGGCGGCGTCAGCGCGTGGGGGCTGATTTGCGCGACGAAATTCACCCCAAAAACATCATCATGATCGGCCCCACTGGGGTGGGTAAGACCGAGATCGCCCGGCGTTTGGCGAAGTTGGCGCAGGCGCCGTTTGCGAAGGTCGAAGCCTCCAAGTTCACCGAAGTCGGCTACGTGGGCCGCGACGTCGAGTCGATGGTGCGCGAACTGGTAGAAAACGCGCTCACCCTGGTGCGTGAAGAAGAAGCCGAGAAAGTGAAAGCCAAGGCGTCGGCCGCGGCTGAAGACCGGCTGGCTGAGCTGCTTGGCCCGGGCGATCGCGAGAAGCACAAAGCCCAGTTGCGGGCCGGTACGCTCGACGAGCAGTACGTCGAGCTCGAGGTGCAAGAGAGCGGCGTTACCTTCTTGCGCAATTTCTCGGGGCAGGGGTTGGAAGAAGTAGGCGTCAACTTGCAAGATCTCTTTCGCAACATGCCGGGCATGAACCGCAGCCGCCGGCGTAAGGTGCGCGTGCCCGAAGCGCTCAAGCTGCTCGAGCAAGAAGAAGCGGGCAAGTTGATCGATCAAGAACGCGTGCAGCGTGAAGCGCTTTTTCGCGCCGAAAATTCGGGCATCGTGTTCATCGACGAGATCGACAAAATTGCCAGCCGCGAAGGGCCGAAGGGTGGCAGTGGGCCCGACGTGTCGCGCGAAGGCGTACAGCGCGACATTCTGCCCATTGTCGAAGGCAGCACCGTCACCACCAAGTACGGCTCGGTGAAGACTGATCACATGCTCTTCATTGCCGCGGGCGCGTTTCACGTGTCGAAGCCGTCAGATCTCATTCCCGAGCTGCAGGGCCGTTTTCCCATTCGGGTTGAGCTCGAGCCGCTGGGAGGCGATCACCTCAGTCGCATTTTGACCGAGCCGAAAAATTCGCTGCTCAAGCAATACGCGGCGTTGCTGGCGACCGAAGGGGTGCGGTTGCACTTCTCTGACGACGCGGTGGCTGAGATCGCCAAGTTGGCCCAAACTGTCAACGAGCGCACCCAAAATATCGGCGCCCGGCGGCTGCACACCATTTTAGAGCGGTTGCTCGACGAAGTTTCATTCAGCGCCAGTGAAATGGGCACCACCGATGTGCAGGTCGACGCCACCTATGTACAAAAACGGTTAGGTGACATCATTCACGACGAAGACCTCTCGCGGTACATTCTGTAGCTTGCGGCGGCGCACAGGCAGCTTAAGAATCACTTCGACGTGACCAAGTCAGACACCATCGCCGGTTTGGGAGCACGGGAAGACCACGTGGGCGTGGTGCCCAACCTCGATCGTTCGCGTCTCGCTTTGGCCGAAGACGAGCTCACCTTGCTGGCGTTGATCGGCCGCGCCACGCTGATCAAAGACGTGCTCGAGCGGTGTGGGTTGCCCGAGCCCAGGGCGATTGCCACTTTGCTTTCGCTGCGCGCCAAGGGCGTGATTGTACCCGCCAAGGTTGCGAAGCCGGCGCCCGCCCCGGTGGTGATGAGCGCGGCTTCGCAAGAAGAGATTGATCTCGACGAAGGGCGCAAGGCCGAAATCTTGGCGATGGAGGCCAAGCTCGAAGGGGCCGATCACTTTGCCGCGCTGGGGTTAGAGCCGGGGGCGCCCCCCGAAGACGTCAAACGCGTTTTTTACGAGGCGTCGAAAAAGTTTCACCCCGACCGTTTCTTTGGCAAGAACCTGGGCAGTTTCAAGGCGCGCATCGAGCGCATTTTCAGGCGGCTGACTGAAGCGCAAAACGTTCTGTCTGACCTCGACAAGCGCAATGCGTACCTGAAGGCGAACCCGCAGCTTTTGGCGCCTCCCAAAAAGAAGATCGAAGTGGTCGCCGAGGTGCACAAGGCGGCCAGCGTGCCCAAGACGGCTGCTGAAATCGCGGCTGACGCGGCGCGCGACAGCGAACGCAGGTCGCGTTTTGCCCGACACCCCTACCTGGCCAAGGCGGCCCGGGTGAATGACTTGGTGGCCCGCGCCAAGGCGGCCATGGCCCGTGGTGACTTTGGTCACGCCTTCACAGACCTACATATGGCGTCGCAGATGGACGAGCGAAATACAGAGGTGAAGCACCTGCTGGGCGACGCGCGCAAGAAGAGCGAGGTCTCACGGGCTTCAGAAGAGCTCAAAAAGGCGCTGTCTTTTGAAGAAAAAGGCGAGTTGCCGCAGGCGGTTTCTGCGGCCAAGGTGGCGGCCGCCATCGACGCGTCGAACGCCGCGGCGGCCTACCATGCCGCCCGGTTACTCATTCTGCACGGGGCTGAATCGAAAGAGGCCAACGCCATGGCCCAACGCGCCGTCGAGCTCGACGGCCAAAACGCCGAATACCGTATTCAATTGGCCAAGTTGCTCGACGAAGGTGGCATGCGGGCGCTGGCCAAAAAGCATTGGGAAGAAGCCGCTCGGCTCAAGCCTGACCACGAGGAGGTAAAAAAGCAGGTCAAGAAGCGCTGGCCGTTCTAGATTCTATGTTCAATGTCAGAACGTGAGCCTGTCATCGGCATCGACCTGGGTACGACCAACAGTGTGGTGGCGACCGTGCAGGGCAATCAGCCCGCGGTGATTCGCAACCGGAGTGGGGCCACTTTGACCCCCTCGGTCGTCGCGGTGTCGAAAACCGGTAAACGCTTGGTTGGACAGATCGCCAAACGGCAAGCTATCACCAACCCTGAAGAAACGGTCTATGCCGCCAAGCGTTTGATTGGCCGAAAGTTTTCAAGCCAGCAAGTGCAAGAGGCGATGAAGGTGCTCTCGTACCAAGTCATTTGCGGTGAGCACGACGACATTCGCATTCGGCTTGAAGGGCGTGAAGTGTCGCTGCCCGAAATTTCGGCGATGGTGCTGCGCGAAATCAAAGCTGACGCTGACGCCTTTTTCGGCAAGCCGGTGACCAAGGCGATCATCACCGTGCCGGCGTATTTCAACGACGGTCAGCGGCAGGCCACCAAAGACGCAGGCCGAATTGCCGGGCTCGACGTGTTGCGCATTATCAACGAGCCTACCGCCGCGGCGTTGGCGTACGGCTTCGGTAAAACGGTCAACGGCAAGATCGCAATTTTCGATCTCGGTGGGGGCACTTTCGATATCTCGGTGTTGGAGGTGGGCAACGGTGTGTTCGACGTCATCGCCACTGGTGGTGACACGTTTTTGGGCGGTGAAGATTTCGACAATCGCATCATCGAGTGGCTGGTGTTTGGCTTCGCCAAGGAGCACGGCGTCGACTTGCGCAAAGATCGCATGGCGTTGCAGCGGCTGAAGACCGAAGCCGAAAAGGCGAAGATCGAGCTTTCGACGATCAAAGAAGCGCAGATCAACTTGCCGTTCATCTACACGCCTCCGGGTGGAGGCACCGCGTTGCACCTGCAAAAGGCGCTCAGCCGAGAAAAGCTCGACGAGCTCTGCGCTGACCTGGTCGATCGCTGCATCACGCACTGTGACGC
Source organism: Myxococcaceae bacterium (assembly GCA_019694575.1). GTDB lineage: Bacteria > Myxococcota > Myxococcia > Myxococcales > Myxococcaceae > JAIBBR01. The sequence continues at coordinate 47,820 of JAIBBR010000004.1, read as the reverse complement.
GGTACTCAAAGAAGCGAAGGTCAAAGCGAGCGACTTGAAAGAGATGATCTTGGTCGGTGGCATGACGCGCATGCCCAAGGTCGTCGACGCGGTGAAGGCGTACTTCAAGCGTGACCCGTGCAAAGGCGTGCACCCTGACGAAGTGGTGGCGCTCGGCGCCGCGGTGCAGGCCAATGCCCTGGTGTCTGAAGAGGCGCAGGTGCTGCTGCTCGACGTGACGCCGCAGAGCCTGGGCGTGGCGATCGCCGGCGGCTACGTGCGCAAGTTGATACCGCGCAACACCACCGTGCCGACGTCGACGACCGAGCTCTTCAACACCTCGAAAGACGGGCAGACGACGGTGAAGATCATGGTACTGCAGGGCGAGAGCGAGCTGGCGCACCAGAATGAATTGCTGGGCGAATTCATTCTCACCGGGTTGCGCGAAGCAAAGCGCGGCGAGGTCGAAATCGAAGTGACCTTCGATATCAATTCTGAAGGCATTGTGTCAGTGGGCGCTCGCGACAAAGAAACCGGCCAACGGCAGTCGATCACCGTCACTGCGTCGGGTGGCCTGACCGAAGACGAATTGAAGAAGATCATGGAAGAGCAGAGCGATTACCTGCTCGAAGCGAAGGCTGGCGAAGAGAGCCGCAACAAGAAGACAGAGCTCGAAAACATCATCAAAGAAGTGACCGCGCTGATTCCTCAAGTGCAGCAGGTGACCGAAGGGTCTGAATTTGGCGTCGACGCGGTGGCAAAAGCTGTGAAGAGCCTCGAAGGGGCGAAGCGGGCGCTTGAAGGCGGTAGCTTGACCGCGCTGTCAGACGCCATCGACACTTTGAACCGCACCTTGAATCTTTTTCGCGGGGTGCTGCAGCGCATCGGAACTCGCTAAATGACTGCATCGCGGGCGACACAACTGGTCGAAGCCGGGCTATGGCTGCGCCTCTCGGGCGATGACGAGGGGGCGCGACGCCTTTTTGAACAAGCACTGAAGATTGACCCTGCGCACGCCCGCGCGCGGCAGTTGATTGACACCCTCAACAAAGGGGGGGCGGCGCCCAGCGGGGCTGCCGGCGCTGGGCCTGGCGCGGCGCCTACGAATAAGAGCCCTTTCGAGCGGCAAGGTGGCACTGACCTCAGCATGGACGTCGACTGGGGCCTGGCCACCGGCTTTGCTGCCGATGAGACCAAGCCGCCCTTGCCCCCTGACGATCACCTGTTGGGTGATGAGCCGCTCACGACTGACGATGACGACGACAGTTTTTCGATCGATGAAGAGCCGTTGGTTTCGATGGGTGAGCTGAGCCAGAGCATGCCGGGGGGCTTGAACGAACGCACCCCGGCGTGGGGGGTGAAAATTCCCGCGTTGGCGCGTGGTGAAGCGGGTACCGGGTTGAACCTCGATCGCATTCGCGCGCTCGCTGAAGCCAATGAGCCTGAAATTCCTCCCCTGGGCACGGTGCCCACCATTCCTCCGCTGATGTCGCCGCCTGCTCCGATGCCGGGCCTGCCACGGAGCACCACCATTCCCTTCTCGGGGCAGTCGAGCCCGAGCAGTTTGTCGAGCGCTCTTTTCGACGATGCGCCAGCACCCATGGAGCTGCCGCTGACGATGGAAGACGAAACCTTGGCGCCGCCCAGCCAGGTAGAACCTGAGCTGTCGTTCGAAATGAACGAATTCGAGACGATACCCAATGAAGCCTCGGCGGTTGGGTCGAGCCCCCCGTCGATTACGGCCGCCCCCGTGAAAATTCAGTCCGCGTGGGACTCTCCGTCGAACCCCAGCATCGACTTGTCGCGGCCCGGGGCAAGTTCAAATTCGACGTCGGCGATCGACATGTTGGCGCCGCCGTTACCGAGAACACAAACGCCTTTGCCGACGCGCAGCGCGGGGCAAGAGGTCGATACGTTGCTCAAGGGGGCCAAGGAGCTGCTCGAGCTCGATGATCATTCAGGAGCGATGGAGCTGATTCTCAAGGCAGAAGCGCTGGGTACTGGCAACGCCGAAGTGCAGCGCCTGAAGACGCGCAGCGAGCACACCTTGTTGGCGATGTACGAGTCAAAGTTAGGCGCCTTGTCGATGACGCCGCGGGTGAAGCTGAAAGAAGACGACGTTATTTGGCTCAACTTAGATCACCGTGCTGGTTTCGTGCTTGCGCAGATCGACGGCACGGTCACCTACGAAGATCTCTTCGAGCTCTCAGGCATGTCGCGCATCGACACCGCGCGCATTCTCGCCCAGCTCATCGAGCAGGGCGTGATTATGCACCAATAGTTGGCGTTGCGCTTACCCGTGCCGAATGACGGCGGTCCACGTGCCGCGAACGACGACATTGCCGTGCTGGTTTTTGGTCTCGGTGGTGACGATCAAAAAGTCTTTCGCCGCCTTCTCGAAAATGTCTTTCACCGTGCCCAGGGTAGTGAGCACGTCTCCGGGGTGAATGACGTCGAGAATTTCAAACTCTTGCTCGCCGTGAACCAACATTAAAAGGTTGATGTTGAATTCTGGGTCGGCCACCGCCATGGCGAAAGGCGCGATGGCAAAGGTGACGCAGAACGTGGGAAAGGCGATCACCGAGCCGTACGTGCTCTGGGCGCCGGCCGCGGTGTCGTAGAGCACCGGGTTCAAGTCGGCTGGAGGGGTGCTCCCCGAGAAACCCATCGACGGCACACCACCGGCAACGGCAAACGCGAACTCGCGCATTTTCTCTAAGCCCGCGGTGTACACGGTGGGGCCGTAGGTCTTGCCAATGTATTTACGATCAATGGGCATGGTTAGACCCGCGCTTCGATGACCGCGCCCTTGAGCACGTCGTCGCCTTTTTGGTTTTTGGCGGCGATCTCGGCGGTCAACTTGCCGCCTTCAATCGCTGTCACTTTGCCGGTGTATGTAATGGTGTCGTCGATTGCCACGGGGCGTGAGAACCGTACCCGCACCTTGGTGACGCGGCCGGGGTCTCCCAGATAATTCGTCGCCGCTTCGACTGCCCAGGCCATGGTGCACAGGCCGTGCAGAATCGGTCCTCCCAGGCCGGCAGCCATGCCCGCGTCAGGGTCAATGTGAATGGGGTTGAAGTCACCAGAAGCCGCCGCATAGTACGTGGGGCGGTAGCGATCGCATTCGCGCACGTGGGTAAACGTGTCGCCGACGAAATAGGTTTTTCCCATGGAGCGCGGTCACTTAGCGCAAGTGGTGACCCACGTTAAGGGGCCGTCGACGTTTGTCGTATAAATTGAATCGGTCAACCCCTGCTATGCATGCGGGCATGCGAATGTTTGCTTTGTTCTGCCTGGTTGTTTGTGGGGGGTGCACGGCTTCGGGCGTAGAAGGCGATGGGGTGCGAGGGCCTAAGGGCGAGCCGGGGCCTGCCGGCCCGCAGGGGTTGCCGGGCCCGCCGGGTACTTTCGACGTCTCGCAAGTGATTGCCAACGGCAATGTTCCGCAAGATGCCGGCTTTCACATCACCGGCAACGGGTTGATCGGTGGCCGGTTGGGAATACGAAAAACAGCGCCGGCCGCCGCGCTCGATGTCGCGGGTGGTATCAGCGGGGCGCAGTTCGGCGAGGTTTGGCGAACGGGTACCTTGGAGCCCGGCGCCAGCAGCGAAGAATTCAACCTCAACCTGCTGTGGAGTGACTATGGCAACGTCGGGGTGATCACCGTCTTCATGGGTACCGAAGGCGTACCTTCCGACAACACCTGGGTGGTGGCGATTAACGCTTACGGAGTGTCGTACAACAGTTACAAGGTGCTCGCCGGTCGCGTCACCTCGGGCTTCGAGGTTCTGGGGCTGACCGCCACCACGCTCGACAGCAGGGTCACCTTTCACAACACCACGGCGCTCAAAGCACGTTACGCGATCAACCGGTTGCCCCTGTTGGTGAACCACCGCGCATTGCTCGAGCCCTAAGGAGCGCCATGTCGAAAGCACTGCGAACTGCGACGGGGTGTTTCTTGGCGCTGTGCCTAGGGTGCACGTCTTCGGGCATCGAAGGTGAGGGGCTTAGCGGACCGAAAGGTGATCAAGGGCCGCCAGGGCCCATGGGGGTGCAAGGCCCTCCGGGAACCTTCGACCGCTCGGCGGTGATTGCCAACGGTTCCACTCCGCAAGACGCGGGTTTTCACATCACCGGCAACGGGGTGATCGGTGACCGGGTAGGCGTACAAAAGACAGCGCCTCTTGCCGCGCTCGACGTGGCGGGCGGCATTAGCGCCATGCAAATGGGCGAAGTGTGGCGTTCAGGCACCTTGGAGCCCGGTGAAAGCAGCGAAGAATTCAACCTCAACATGCTGTGGAGCATTTACGGCAACGTGGGCGTGGTGACGCTTTTCATCGGCCGTGAAGGCATGTCGTCAGACAACAGCTGGGCCGTGGCGATCGACTCGCACGGCCAGACGTACAACCAGTACGACTTAATCGCAGCGCAAGTTACGGCGGGGTTCGACGTGCAGGGCCTGACGGCTTCGTCATTGGCCAGCACGGTGACCTTTCACAACGGCACCAACGCGAAAACGCGTTACGCCATTAATCGCCTGCCTTTGGTGGTGAACCACCCGTCGTTGCTTGCTCCTTAGCTGCGAGCGTCACGCCAGCGGGTCATCGGCGTCGCGCCCGGGGTCTTTCGCGCGGTAATGCGCTTGGGCGAAGTCGACCAACTTGTCGAGGTACGTTGACAGCGGAGGGCACCGCACCCCTGTGCCTTCGAGCAACTCGAGCGTGTAGTGGCAGCTATAGAGCGCCAAGTGATTCACATAATTAATGGCCGCGCGTTGTGACCGAGCAACCTTTTCGAGGCCGGGCAACCGTAAAAAAAGATCAGCCGCGCGCACTGGAACATTGAAGCGGGGCAAGCGCTTGTTGGCTTTCTCGGCAATGCGCTCGTACACGCGCCGTGCGCTCATCGGGTTGGGGTCAACGAGGTGAACCGTGCGCCCCACCGCAAGGGGGTTGCGAGAAATGGCCCACACCGCTTTGAGCACGAAGTCGACCGGCACCACGTTGAGCGGGGCCACACCGTTACCCGGCAGCGGCAGCGGAATCGCCAGGGGAGAAAGCACCAACAACATGCCCAGGTAATAAGGGCCGTCGAAGCGATCGATTTCTCCGGTGTGGGAGTCTCCCACCACAGTTGCGGGTCTAAAAATGGTGATCGGCAGCCGAGGCACCGCGGCTTGCACCCACTTCTCGGCTTCGAATTTCGTCTCTTCGTACGCGTTGCGAAACCCTTGGCCGCGATCGAGCTCGTCTTCGGCGATCACCCCCACGCGATCGCCCGACACATAGCAGGTGGAAAAATGGTTCAGCCGCTTCAGGTGTTTACAGTCGCTCGCCAGCTCGAGCACGTTGCGAGTGCCGTCGACGTTGACTCTTTGAGCCACTGACCGCGGCATGCCCAGGTACGAAATCGCGGCGAGATGAAAAATCTGCGTCACTTCGCCGCACAGGCGCTCGTATTCCTCACCTGAAAGGCCCAGGTGCATGTCGGCCACATCACCGGTCAGAATTTCTATCGGAGCGCCTTTGAGACCCCGCGCGTACTGCGTCGCTTCTTTGAGAAACTTCGTCTGCACCAAGAGGTAGATGCGCCCGTGGGGGTCATTTTCGGCAATGTGCTTCACCAGGCGCTTGCCGATGAAGCCGGGGTACCCGGTGATGAAATACGTATGTTGCGTCGCAGCCAAGGCGGCCGACTTTACATATTTTACCTTGGGGATCTACGCCGGCGTGGCCAGCATTTCGCGCCACACTTTGGCGACTTGGGCTTCGGTGTCTTCGAGCGAGCCGCCGTTGTCGATGACCCACCGCGCGATTTTTCGCTTCTCTTCGAGAGGCATTTGCGAAGCGATGCGCGCCAAAGCGTCGGCCGGGGTAAGCCCGTCACGCTTTTGCAGCCGTTCATGCTGCACTTGCCCAGACACCGCCACCAGCACCGTGCCTTCATTCTGCAGGTGCAGCTTGTTTTCGAAGAGCAGCGGGGCCTCGTAGATCACCACGGGAGCGCCCTGGGCCTCGGCGTCGGCCTTCAGCGCCTGGGCCAGCTCGCTGATGCGGGGGTGGGTAATGGCATTGAGCTTCAGCCGCGCTTGAGGGTCGGCAAAGACAATCGCGCCCAACTTCTTGCGATCGAGCGCTCCTGTCGAGTCGATCACTCCTGGAAAAGCGGCGGCGATTTCACTCAAAGCCGGCTGGCCTGGTTCCACCACGCGGCGAGCGAGCACGTCGGCGTCGATCACCACGGCGCCCAAGCGCTCGAACATGCGGCGAACGGTGCTTTTGCCGCTGGCGATACCCCCGGTGAGGCCGTAGTGCCGCGTTGGAAAGCTGCCTTTTTTGTCTCGCATGAGAGGCCTGGCGTCTGGTACCAGTCTAGCTCCAATGCGCAGCCGTTTCGTGTTCATCGTGATCATGGGAGCGCTGGCGCTCGGTAGCGCCGCGTGGGCACACGACTATTTGGGGCCGCAAAGCTGCCAAGGGTGCCACCCCGATGCCTTCGCCGCGTGGAAAGCTTCGCCTCACGCGCGCGCCCGCGAGTCGCTTTCTGCGGTGCAACAGCGCGATGCCCGTTGCCTGGCCTGCCACAGCCCGAATGAAGCCGAGTCGAAGGTGGCCCACGTCACCTGCGAAACCTGCCACGGCGGCGGTCAGTACTACTCACCCCGTTTCGTGATGAAAGACGCCGAACTGGCACGGTTGCTCGGCTTGGTTGACCCGTCAGAAAAGGGTTGCCGCACCTGCCATGACGCTTCGTCGCCTTCGCTCAAACCCTTCGACTTCGTCAGCAAGCTGAAAGCGATTGATCACTGGACTGCAGAGCGGGCTCGCCGCGCTGGCGAAACGAAGGCGCCGTGATTCGGGTCATCGACGCGCAGTTTTTGACCACCGCCACGGCCTCGGCGCATTTTCCCCCGGTGGGGCCTCCAGAAGTGGCGATGATCGGCCGCTCGAACGTGGGCAAATCGTCGATGATCAACACCCTCACCGCGCGGCGAAAATTGGTGCGGGTGTCGAATACGCCGGGTCGCACCCGCCATTTGAATTTCTTCGACGTGGTGTTGGCGCAGGGCGAGCGGCGCGAAAGCGTGCGCTTCTGCGATTTGCCGGGCTACGGCTTCGCCAAGGTGTCGAAGAGCGAGCGCGAAAGTTGGAAAGAGATGATCGGCGCTTATTTAGAGCAACGCGCACCGCTGGTGGCGGCGGTCACCATTATCGACGCCGAAGTCGGCCCGACTGAAGACGACATGTTGACGCAGGCGTATTTAGAGCAGTTGCCGCCGCGAAAAATCGTGGTGGCCACCAAGTTAGATCGCTTGCCTAAAGCCAAACGCAAGCCTGCTTTGGCGGCCGCGGCGAAAAAGCTGGGCGTGGCGTCTGACGTGGTGGTGGGCTTTTCAGCGAAAGAAGGTTGGGGCGTGGACGACGTGTGGGGTGTTCTCTGGGCGGCGGCGCTGACATGACCGCCTCGTCACTCGAAAGGCGGCAAGCCCGCCGGGCTGAAGCGGTGCGGCGGTTAATGGCCATGGCGCCCAAGTACCGCGCCGACGCGATGCTCGAAGAAGTCGACGGCAAGGCGTTGGTGCGCGCACTGCCCGCTGAAGACGTGTACTCGACGATTCTCGACATTGGGCTCGTTGATTCTGTCGAATTGGTGCAGCTGGCCACTCCGGCGCAATTTCGCACCTTCGTCGATTTGGCGGCGTGGAGCCGCGACCGTATCGACCCGATTGAAGTGCTGCATTGGTTGCGCGCGGCACGGGGCGACGACGAAGACGATTTCGCGGCCAAGGTAAAGAGCCTAGACATCGAAGTGTTAGAGCTCATTTTCAAGAAGCTCACGGTCTTTCACGATCTCGAAGAAGACCCTGACGCGAACCCCGACGGGGTGGTGATTGAAACCCCCGAGGGAAAATTTCTCATCGAGCTGGGAATAGAAGGGCCTGATCAAGCGGCGCTTCAACAGCTCACCCGCGATTTGATCGCCCAAAACCCCTTTGAGCTTTCGCGCTTCATTGAAGCCGTGCGGTGGGAGCTGGTCAGCGAGCTTGAAGAGACCGCCTTTCAATTTCGCAGCGCACGCTTGGCCGACATGGGTTTCCCTTCTCTCGACGAGGCAATGAAGCTCTTTGCCTGGGTCGACCCTGCCAAGTACGCGGGCGGCCTTTCAGAGTCGGTGGCTCTGGCTGCGGCGACACCGGTCGACTTCGTGGAAGCCGCGTTCAAGGGCTTAGACAGCGGCGAACGCGAGAGCTTGGAAGAGCAGGTGCGCTATGTGGTGAACAGCGCGTTGGTGGCTGAAGGCGCCGAACCAGGAGACCCCAAGGCAATTCGCTCATTGAGCGAGCAAGCCCGCGACTACTTGAATTTGGGCCTCGAGCATTTGAGCCAGAAAGACCCTTCTAAGGCACCCGAAGTGGTTCGCACTGAATCACTGAAGTTGATTTTTCAAATCGGCTTTTCCTTCACGCTCAAATTGAAACGTCACGTTGAGCGCATGGCGCAAGAAGCGGGCTTCAAGTTCGCTGAGGCGTGGCTGGTGCTCGACGAAGAAGCGGCGTTCATCACCGCGTTGCTGCGAAAGCGCCCGCTCAAAGCGTTGAAAGTGCCCGGAGCCGACCCGGTGCCGTTTCGTTGTCGCCGCGAGCTGGCCGAGGCCGAGGCCACGTTGGAGCGGGTGCGCCTGCAGCGGGGCGTGTTCCAGGCGGTGTTGGGCTCCACTCCAGCCGAGACAGTGGGACGTTTTGGTTTGCCCTTGTCGAAATTGCGGCCCGCGCGCTTGTGGAACGCGGTGGTGGCGTGGGCTGTCGTCGACGGTACATTCAAGGCCGCGCCGTTCGCCGAAGACCGGGTGGCAGCGCTGTGTGATCGCGTGATCGACGGCGCTGTCTTGGCCCCGCGCGTCAAAGACGAAGCGGTGGGGGCGGCACTGGCAGCGTTGTCATTTCTCGCGCCTCATGCGGCGGCCGAGCTCAAAGTCATGGTGGAGCGCGCGCTCAGCGTACTCGCCAAAGAGCTGGGGCCCACGTTCTTGAAAGACGGCGTGGTAGACGTAAAGACTTTGGAGTCGCTGCCCATCGAAGGGCAACTCACCCTCTAAAAAGAGACCGGCTATTTTAACCAGCGACGCCACCCACCGCGGCCTGCAGTGAGCTCAGTTTGTGCTGCGCGAGCTTGGCTTCGAGACCGTCAAGAATGGCGCGAATCAGCCCGGGCCCGTTGAATACCAGCCCGCTGTAGATCTGCACCAGGCTCGCGCCGGCGAGAATTTTCTCCCACGCATCGTCAGCCGAAGAGATACCTCCGACGCCGATGATCGGCAGGGTGCCTTCTGAATGCTCAAAAGCGACGCGAATCACCTCGGTTGCCCGGGCCTTCAAGGGGCGCCCTGAAAGCCCGCCCGTTTCTTTTGCCAAGGCGTGGGTCACGTTGCGTTCCAGCGTGGTGTTGGTGGCGATCAACGCGTCGAGCTTGCACTCGAGCACCACGTCGACCGCTTGGCGCACGGCGTGATCAGAAAGATCAGGCGCGATCTTCAGAAAGAGCGGCTTCTTCGGTAGCACGGCACGCACCAAAGAGAGCAAGACCCGCAAGGCGTCGGGCTCCTGCAGGGCGCGCAAGCCCGGTGTGTTGGGTGAGCTCAAGTTCAGCACCACGTAGTCAGCCAGCGGGCCAAGCTGGTGCGCTAAGCCCACGTAGTCGTCGGTGGCGCGCTCGAGCGGCGTGTCGCGGTTTTTGCCGAAGTTCACCCCTATGGGGCCGGGGCGCCAGGTTTGCTCGCGCAGACGGCCGGCCACTGCGTCGGCGCCGGCGTTGTTGAAGCCCATGCGGTTGATCAGCGCTTCGTCTTCGATCAACCGAAACACCCGCGGTGTGGCGTTACCTTCTTGCGCGCGCGGAGTCACCGTGCCCACTTCGATGAAGCCCGGGCCGATACCGAACAACCCGGTCATCGCTTCAGCGTTTTTGTCGAGGCCCGCTGCTATGCCCACGGGGTTAGAGAACGTCAAACCCGCCACGGTCATGGCCAGCGCAGGCCGTTGTGCTTTCAGGCGATTGCGATGCCACCGGGCGATATTGGGAGCGCCTTCAGCCAGCGACAACGCCCAGATACCGGCATGGTGCGCGGTCTCAGCCGGCAAGCGAAAGAGCAGAGGCCGTAACGCAGCGTACATGGGTGAGCGACTTAGAACGCGCCCTGGCCGTTGCCGTTGGTGATGAACGAATACTCGCGTGCCCAGGCCAACGTTTGATCGACTTGGGTAGAAGAAAGAATGCCGTTCGTTTCTACCAGCTCAATTTCGCGAGACATGTCGGTGTTGAGCAAGTACGGGCCGTCGGTGTTGAAGGTGAACTTCACGCCGCGGTCCCACAGGGTGCGCACGATGTGTTTGAACTCTTGCAGGTTCTCTACCGCGCGGGTGTGCAGGTTCGAAGTGGGGCACAGCTCGAGAACCACGTCGCGTTCTTTCAGCAGCTTCATTGCATTTTCGTCGTAAGCCGCGCGAATGCCATGGCCGATGCGGTGTGGTTTCAAGCGTTCAACCACTGCCATCACGCCTTCGGCTCCGGTGCCGGCCGTCTCGCCGGTGTGAATCGTCGTTTTCAAGCCGGCCGCGCGTGCACGTGCGAAGAGCTCTTCGTACTGCACCACCATTTCGGGCTTGAGCTCGAGAGCGTCTTTTTCGGTGCCCGCGAGATCGATGCCGAGCACGCCGCGGTTGCGGTACTTAATCGCCTTCTCGAGAATGATGGCGTTGAGCCGGTGATCAAATTCGCGCGCGAGACAGAAGATCAAGCACGCCTTGACGCCGTACTCGAGAATCGCGCGGTCCATGCCGCGTAACGCCGCGTGAATGATGTGATCGAGGTCGAGCTCTGAATGCAGGTTGCGCTTCATGGGGTTGAAGCGCAGCTCGATATGGCTGACGTTGCTGCTGCGGTATTCTTTGCCGATCACTTCATAGACCGAACGCTCGATCGCCCCGGGAGAGCTTTGAATTTTTTCGGTCCAGGTGTGCATGATCTTCAAGTACTCCTCGAGGCTTTTCACCTTGTCGGGAGTCGAGGTGATCAGCTCGACGAACTCGAAGTAGTTCTTCACCGGCAGCTTGAAACCCTGCTGGTGAGCAATAGACCAGAGAATATGGGGGGCGACGGCACCGCCGACGTGAATGTGAAGATCAACCAGCTCGCGAGGCATGGCTATAACTGCCACAAGTGCCGGTGAGCGTCGAGTGTCTTTCACCAATAGCCTCGTTCGGGTGTATGAGGCGGCTCATGAGCGCTTCACTGATCGACGGTAAGGCCCTGGCCGCAAAGGTGAAATCGCAGCTCGTCGAGAGCGTGGCCCAGGTCAAGGCAGAACGGGGTTTTCCCCCGGGCATTGCCGTGGTGCGGGTAGGAGAAGACCCCGCTTCGAAGATTTACGTCACCTCGAAGAAGAAGACCGCCGAAGAGCTGGGGTTCGGCTCCTGGGAGCATGCGCTGCCCGCGACGACGACCCAAGCCGAGCTGCTCGACTGGGTGCGCCGGCTCAACGCTGACCCCAAGGTAGACGGCATTTTGGTGCAATTGCCATTGCCCAAACACATCGATTCGAACGCGGTTTTATTGGCGATTGACCCCGCGAAAGATGTCGACGGGTTTCACCCTTGCAATGCGGGCAGCTTGTTTCAAGGGCGCCCCGCGCTCGCGCCCTGCACGCCGTCGGGGGTGATGCGCATGTTGGAGGAGATTTCCTTCAGCCCCGCAGGCAAGAAAGCCGTGGTGGTGGGCCGCAGCAACATCGTGGGCCGGCCGATGGCAGCGCTGCTGATCAACGCCAGCGCGACGGTGACGGTGTGCCACAGCAAGAGCGACGTGGCGCATGAAGTGCGTCAGGCCGACGTGGTGGTGGCGGCGGTGGGTATCAGCGGGTTGATCAAAGGCGAGTGGGTGAAGCCCGGGTCTGTCGTGATTGACGTGGGCATGAACCGCGGCCCCGACGGCAAGCTGTCAGGAGACGTTGAATTTGCCGCGGCGAAAGAACGCGCCGGGTGGATCACCCCGGTGCCCGGCGGCGTCGGCCCGATGACCATCGCCATGTTGATGAGCAACACCGTACAGGCGGCGGGCCCTAACTGCGGCCGCGCAAAGCGCTGACGATCAACCGCGTCGCCGGGCTGCGGTTCAGTGTGTAGAAGTGAATGCCGGGCACGCCGCGCGAGAGCAGCTCCATGCATTGCACCGTCGCATGTGCCACGCCAAGCTGAGTCACCGCGTCGGGCTCGCCTTTGATTTTTTCCAAAGCAAGCTGCAGGCGCATGGGCACGGTGGCGCCGCACAAGCGAACGAAGCGATCGACCTGCTCGTAATTTGTAATCGGCATGATACCGGGAACGATGGGCACGTTGATGCCCGCCCGCCGCGCGCGTTCGACGAAATCGAAATAAAACGCGTTGTCGAAAAAGAGCTGGGTGATCACGAAGTCGAGCCCCGCATCGACCTTGGTTTTCAAATTCTGCAAGTCTGCATCACGTGAAGCGGTTTCGATGTGGCCTTCGGGGTAGCAGGCGCTGCCTAGGCAAAAGGGAGCACCGCGCGCGACGATGAATTCAATCAAGTCAGAGGCGTAGCGAAAGCCACCTTCGGCGGCCTGAAAGGTGGTGGAGCCCTTGGGCGGGTCTCCCCGTAACGCGAGCACGTTTTCAATGCGACCCTTGGCCAAGGTGTCGAGCACGACGGCCAATTCGTCTTTGCTGCGGCCAGCGCAGGTGAGGTGGGCCATCGCTTCGATGCCCGTGCGCTCTTTGATCTGGGTGACGAGCTCGACCGTCTTGGTGCGCGTGCTGCCGCCGGCGCCGTCTGTCACCGAGACGAACCCGGGCTCGAGCTCACGCAGGTCTTCGAGGGTGCTCCAGAGGTTCTGTTCTCCTTCGGGGGTCTTGGGAGGGAAGAACTCGAAAGAAAAGCAGGGCTTCGAAGGGTTGAGCCGGGTGCGGATCTTCATTTTGGGCCGCTTTTGCCATGAAGCGCGCTCCAAAAGCGAGGTCTCGGAAGGTTCGGTTTGCCAGCGTGGCGCGAGCCACAGAACTGGCGCGCCAGAGAATTGACGCTCAGCGTGATCTCGACTGGTTGGACGCGCGCCCAGGTGCCTTGGCGGCCCTGCTTAATTTGCAGCGGCGGTGTGCCGATAGCCCTAGGGCCTCACCAAACCCCAAGCATGGAGCCCAAATGACCGCGTATCGAACCCGTTGGAAAAAAGTGAAGACAATAGCGATAGGACTTGCGCTGGCATCGTGTGGTCGCGTTGAAGACCCGAAAGACTATGGTGACATTTCGGGTGTCGAAGAGCTCGCGCAACCCCTCTCGGCGCTCGCTTCGGCTCCGACATTTTCTGCCGGTGCGTTGAGCATCGTCATGGCTGCTGGAGAGATCGCGGTGATCTCGAAGCACGCCGTCAGCGGTGCCATTTTGGTGAATGACGTGGCGACCGGCGCCAATGCCACTTCACTCAAGACAATTTCGATTACGGGCAGCTCGGGTGTTGACACGGTCATTCTCGACTTCGCCAACGGCACGTTTGCTCCAGGCACCGCCAGCGGGCCGGGTATCGTCGCGGCGTTGGGCGCTGGCGCTGACGTTTTCAAGCTGCGCGGCATGGGCGCCGCGGTTGACACGCTCACGGTGGGCGGTACCGCTTTGGCCACCGACATGGCGTTCAACGTCGACTTGAACAAAGACATCAGTGTCTCGGGCACCGGTACAATCGCTTACACCTTCAGCTTGGGCGGCGGTAACGACATCTACAATGCGAACAGCGGCGCTTATGGCACTGGCGGCGTAGCGTTCACCGGCGACGCCATCGTTTATGGCGGCTTAGGCGACGACAGCCTCACGGGTGGTGACGGCGATGACACGTTCTACGGCGACCTCGGCAACGACACCATGAACGGTGGCATGTCAGTGACTGACTCCGACGTGTACAACGGTGGTGGCGGCACCGGCGACATCGTCACCTATGCCGCGCGCACTTTGGCGGTCGATGTCACGGTGGGCGCAGGCGCCGACGATGGCGACACGGCTTCGGGCGAAACCGACGACATCAAGAGCGACGTTGAAATTGTGTACGGTGGCTCGGCGGGAGACACCTTCACCGGCACCACTGGCAACCAGACCTTTTACGGCGGGCCGGGTAACGACACCTTTTTAATGGGGCTTTTAGCGTCTACCGGCGCTGGCGACGACACCGTCTATGGTGAAGCGGGTATCGACACGGTGAGCTACGCCGCACGGTTAGAAGCCGTGACGGTCAGCATGGACCTCAACGTGGCCAACGACGGCAACCCCGGCGTGCCTGAGCTCGACAACATTCGCAGCGACGTCGAAAACGTGATCTGCCCCACGGGCGCATTCGTTTGCACGGTGACTGGCAATGCCCTCGACAACACCATCACCGGCGGCGCGGGAGCCGATGTGCTCGCGGGTGGCGCTGGTGACGACACCTTCGTGATGGGGGCGAACGCCGGCATTGGCGCGGGCGCTGACTCGATAGCCGGCGGCGCGGGCATCGACACCGTTAACTTTGCCTCGTTCGGAGCGGTGATCGACGTGATTCTCGACGGTACCGCTTCAGCCACGATGAGCAAGGTGATCGGCAACGACGTCGAAAACGTTACGTGCCCCACGGCCAGTGCCTGCACTGTCACTGGTAACGGCTTGAACAACCGCATCGTCGGGAGCTCAGCGGTCGACACCATTAACGCGCTCGGCGGAGACGATTTCGTTGAGACCTCTGGAGCCAACGACATCATTGACTGCGGCGACGGTAGCGACATCGTCACTGGCGCGGGCTCGCCGGTGAAGACTGACTGCGAGCTTTAATTTTAGAAAAAGTTGTTCAATTCATTCGGGCGCAGGGCCGCGCAATGTTCGCGAGGCCCTCTGCCCTTTTTTCGGGAGCACAGATGAGGTCTCTCATTTTTAGCGCGGCTTTCGTTTTTGTCTTTTCGTCGGTGACGGCTTGCTCGATGGCCGGCGCCAACCCAGACGGGGGTGGCCAGGGCGGTGGACAGAGCCCCAGTGGCAACGAAGGCGGCGGGGCCGAAATGGTTACCCGTGATGATGCGGGCGTTCTCTCGTCAGCTCCTGAGCTCGTCACCGTGCAGGCTCAGGTGTCGAGCCGCAGTGGCAGAGATTTGCGCATCACCGTGAAAGGAAAAGATCGCGATTTAGACGTCACCGGCCTTTGGGTGCGGCTGCTCGACAGCCAAGGCATGGCGGTGATCGGCATTGATACCAACGGTGACGCAAGCCCAGACGTCGGCGAGGGGCCTGTACCGCTGGCCAGCAGCAAGTGGGTGGGAGAAACGTTGTCGGCAGACGCTACGGTGCGCGGAGTGTTCGCCGCCGGGCAAACCGTCACCCAGGTTTCCGTGGCGCTCGTCGATGGCAAAGGCAAGCGTTCGGCCGAAAAGACGGTGTCTGTGTCGCCGCAGCCTCAACGTGCCTTGGGTGACCCGTGCGACGCGCTCTATGTGGCAGATCGTTGTGCACCGGGGTTGGGTTGCCGCGGCATGCCGGCTGTTTGCCAAGAAGGTCTTGCGCCCGAAGTGGCTCGCTTTGCGTTCTACCGGGCCGCGGGAGGCCCCGTCATTTTGATCGAAGGCACCGAGCCTGAAGATGACTTGGGAACCATTCTTTTCGAGTTTGAAAATGCGTCAGGGCAGCCGATCTCAGTCGACTCAGACGGTGACGGAATTCCCGATCTTTCTTCCTTTCCATTCGATGCCAAGGCCGCGTCAGTAGACGGCGCCTTTTTCATTCAGATGCAGGCGGGCCAAGGTCTCGACACGCAGCTGGCCAAACTCGTCGCCACCCCTTCAGACATTGCTGGTCACGTGGGTACCGCGAAGAAGGCCGCGCCTGCGGTACCTCCGGTGCGTACCCAGGGGCAGAGTTGTGACCCCAGGGGCTTCGATGTCTGTGGCGCCAACCTGGTTTGTTCGCCGGGCTTGGTGAGCCGAGCCAACACGTGTGTCGGCGCCGCCAACCTTCGCACCGCGCGATGCCAAGCGAGCCCCGTGCTGGTGGCGACGGCCGCCGGCGCCGTCATCTCGGGGCGCGCAGAGGGAGCAAGCCTATGGGACACTCCCGCAGGTTGCTCCACCAATGACCCCAAGGGCCGTCCCGAAGGCGTGGTGATGGTGCGCCTGGCGCAACGCGCCAACCGACTGACGTTGAGCACCGCGATGCCGGGAACGACGTTTGACACCACACTCTACGTGCTACCGGGTTGCCCAAGCGCGAGCGTCGACGCGTATGCGTGTGTTGACGACGCGGCTGGGCAGCAGGGGGCATCAGAGGTGGTTCTTACCGATCTGCCCGCGGGCGACTATTTGGTCGTCGTCGATTCTTTCGATACGGCGGGAGGCAGTTTCGAGCTGAAGGCTACTGTCGAGTAGCGACTGCGTTGCTTCTGGCGTTGCGTGGGAGGGAGCCCCGGTATATTCGGTGCCCCTCCTTTTTCGCCGCCTTGGAAGTGAGAAGCCACGCATGAGCGCTCGCCCGACGCCGTTGAACGCTGCCCACCGCAAGCTGGGGGGCCGCATGGTCGACTTCGCCGGTTGGGACATGCCGGTGCAGTATTCAGGGGTGATCGCCGAGCATGAAGCGGTGCGCAATGCCGCGGGCCTCTTTGACGTCTCGCACATGGGCGAGATTGAGTTCAAAGGCAAGGGCGCGCTCGAAGCAGCCAACGGGCTCATCACCAACGACTTGGTGAAGGCGGTAGACGGGCAAGCGTTGTACGCCGGCTTGCTGAACGAGCAGGGTGGTTTTGTCGACGACGTGGTGGCATACCGGTTTTCGCCCGAGCACATTTTCATCTGCGTCAATGCCAGCAACCGCGACAAAGACTTCGCGTGGATGAGCGAGAAAGCCCAAGGGGTGAAGCCTTTGAACCGCAGCGACGCGTATGCGCAGCTGGCGGTGCAAGGTCCGAAAGCGTTCGGCATTGTGCAGCGGCTGGCCGACAAGAAGCTCGACGGCGTGGGCACCTATCGGTTTACTGAAGGGCAGATCGCCCAGGTGCCCTGCATTATTTCGCGCACTGGCTACACCGGTGAAGACGGCTTCGAGCTGTATTGCGCTCCGGCGCAGGCTGAAAAGCTGTGGTTTGCGTTGCTCGAAGAAGGCAAGGGTGACGGGCTCATTCCCGCTGGCTTGGGCGCTCGAGACTCACTGCGCACTGAAATGAAATATGCGCTTTACGGTAACGACATTGACGACGTGCATACGCCGCTCGAGGCCGGCTTGGGGTGGATCGTCAAGCTCGATAAGGCCGATTTCGTGGGAATGAATGCGTTGAAGGCCCAGAAAGCCGCCGGCGTTTCGCGCAAGCTCATTGGCTTCGAAATGGTTGAAGCCGGCATTCCTCGGCCGCATTACGGCATTTTGAAGAACGGCGAAAAAGTGGGCGAGGTAACCAGCGGTACCATGGGGCCCACAGTGAAGAAGGCTATCGGCATCGGCTATGTGCCGGCTGCGCTTTCGGCTGAAGGTACTGAGCTGCAAATTGATATTCGCGGCCGCCCGGTGGCAGCGCGCGTGGTGAAGACACCCTTTCACAAGAAAGCATGAGGAGACTGGCGATGGCCGAGTACCCGAAAGACTTGAAGTACACCAAAGATCACGAGTGGGCGCGCCGCGATGGCAACAAGGTGTTGGTGGGGGTGACCTGGCACGCGCAAGATGCGCTGGGTGAAGTGGTGTACGTCGAGCTGCCCAAGGTGGGCACGGTGGTGGCTTCGGGCAAACAGTTCGGCGTGATTGAGTCGACCAAGGCCGTCAGCGAGCTCTTCTCGCCCATCAGCGGCAAGGTGACGAAGGTGAACGCGGCGCTTTCAGACGCGCCCGACGCGATTAATAAAGATCCCTACAAAACAGGGTGGATTGTGGAGATCGAAGCCGCCGCGCCGGCCGAGCTTGATGCGTTGATGGACTCGGCCACCTACGAAAAACACTTGGCGTCACCGCAGCCATGAGAGGGAAGCTTCGCAGCTTTCCTTTCACAGTTTGAAAGCCGACTCTCAGCGCTATAGAAGGCCGCCATGCTCGACTACGTCGATACGTTTGCCCGGCGCCACATCGGTCTTGAAGCCCATGACATTGAAGCGATGCTCAAGGTGGTGGGAGCTGCTTCGCTCGATGCGTTGATTGAAGAAACCGTGCCCGCGGCGATTCGCTCGAAGCAGCCGCTCAAGCTGCGTCCCGCGAAAGCTGAATTTGAGTTGCTTGAAGAATTAGAAGGCATTGCCGCGCGCAACCAGGTGATGCGCTCGTTCATTGGGCTTGGGTACTACGACACCATCACGCCGGGCGTGATCTTACGGAACATTTTTTTGAACCCGGGTTGGTACACCCAATACACGCCGTACCAGGCTGAAATTGCACAGGGCCGGTTGGAAGCGCTGCTCAACTTTCAGACCATGGTGTCTGATTTGACGGGGTTGCCGATCTCGAACGCGTCATTGCTCGACGAGGGCACCGCCGCCGCTGAAGCGATGTCAATGGCGCATGCCGTGGCGGCCGAAGTCGAGGGCCGTGGCTTTTTCGTCAGTGACAGTTGCCACCCACAAACCATTGCTTGTGTGCGTACCCGCGCTGAACCGCTCGGTTGGAAAGTGATCGTCGGCGATCACCGTACGTTCGATTTTTCGCAGCCCGTCTTTGGGGTGTTGGTGCAGTACCCGGCCACCGACGGCAAAGTGAGCGACGATCGCGCGTTCATCGAAAAAGCGCACGCGCACGGTGCGTTGGCGATCATGGCGACCGACTTGTTGGCGATGTGCTTGTTGACTCCGCCTGGCGAGTTGGGTGCCGATGTCGCAGTGGGCAGCGCGCAGCGGTTCGGTGTGCCAATGGGCTTCGGAGGCCCGCACGCGGCCTTCTTTTCCACCAAGCCTGAATACGCACGCCACATGCCAGGGCGCATCATCGGAGTGAGTGAAGATGCGCAAGGCAAAACGGCGCTGCGCATGGCATTGCAGACGCGCGAGCAGCATATTCGCCGCGAGAAGGCGACGAGCAACATCTGCACGGCGCAGGTGTTGTTGGCGGTCATGGCGGGCATGTACGGCGTGTACCATGGGCCGAAGGGTCTCTTCGCCATCGCCGCGCGCGTTCACGGCTTGGCATGCGTGTTCGCCAACGGGTTGAAGCGGCTTGGCTGTAGGTTGGAGAACGAGCAGTTCTTCGACACACTCAAGGTAGCAGTGGGTGATGCGAAGGTGGCCGACGGCATTGAGGCCGCTGCCCGCGCCGCGAAAATGAACCTGCGCCGCGTCGACACCCTCGCGCTGGGCATCTCGATTGACGAGACCACGTCGTTGGCAGAGCTCGACACGCTCTTTCAAGTCTTCGCTGCTGGCCGCAAGGTCGATTTTACCGCCAAGGCGATCGCTGATGCGCTGGGTGAGCCCAAAGGTGTCGGAGGCCCGCTGCATCGCACCACACCGTATCTTCAGCACCCGGTGTTCAACCGGTACCATTCCGAGACCGAGATGCTGCGGTACATTCGCATGCTCGAAGGGCGTGACTTGTCGCTCACCCACTCGATGATTCCGCTCGGCTCCTGCACCATGAAGCTAAACGCGACGAGCGAGATGACTCCGGTGACGTGGCCAGCGTTCTCGCGCATGCACCCGTTCGCGCCCGAATCGCAATGGCTGGGTTACCGAGAAATTTTTAACCAACTCGAAGAAGCGCTGCGCGAAGTAACGGGTTTTGCGGGCATCTCGTTAATGCCCAACGCTGGTTCGCAAGGTGAGTACGCAGGCTTGTTGGTGATTCGTGCGTACCACGCGAGCCGTGGCCAGCAGCACCGCAACGTGTGTCTTATTCCCCAGTCGGCGCATGGCACCAACCCCGCTTCGGCGGTGATGGCGGGTTACCAAGTGGTGGTGGTGAAGACCGACGAGAGCGGCAACATCGACGTCGCCGATTTGAAAGCCAAGGCCGCGCAGCACAAAGACACGCTCGCCGCGTTGATGGTGACGTACCCATCGACGCACGGCGTCTTCGAGAACGAAATTCGCCAGATGTGCAACGTGGTGCATGAGTATGGCGGCCAAGTGTACATGGACGGCGCGAACATGAACGCGCAGGTCGGTTTGTGCCGGCCGGGTGATTTTGGCGCAGACGTTTGCCATCTCAATTTGCACAAGACTTTCTGTATTCCCCATGGGGGCGGTGGCCCCGGCATGGGCCCCATCGGCGTGGCGGCCCACCTGGTCGATTTTCTTCCCGCGCACCCGATGGCAAAAGTGGGAGGCAAGACCGGCGTCGGCCCGGTGTCGGCGGCTCCGTTTGGTAGCGCGAGCATCTTGTTGATCTCGTGGGTGTACATTCGCTTGATGGGAGCCGAGGGGTTGACCGCAGCGACCAAGGTGGCCATTTTGAGCGCCAATTACATGGCGAAAAAACTGCAGGCGTCGTACCCGGTGCTGTACCAGGGCACGCAAGGCCGGGTGGCGCATGAATGCATTGTCGACATGCGCAAGTTGAAGGGGCCCAGTGGGGTAGAAGTTGAAGACATCGCCAAACGACTGATGGACTACGGCTTTCACGCACCGACGGTGTCGTTCCCGGTGGCGGGCACGATGATGATTGAGCCGACCGAGAGCGAGTCGAAGGCTGAAATCGATCGTTTCTGTGACGCGATGAATGCCATTCGCCAAGAGATTCGCGAGATCGAAGAGGGCAAAAGCGCGAAAGACAACAATTTGCTCAAGAACGCGCCGCACACAGCCTCAGTGGTGACACAAGATGAGTGGACACGGCCTTACCCCCGCTCCCGGGCGGCTTACCCGATGGAAGCGGTGAAGCAGCGCAAATTTTGGCCGGCGGTGGGCCGCATCAATGGGGCGCTCGGAGATCGCAAGCTGGTGTGCTCGTGTCCTCCGATCGAGGACTACGCGAAGTGAGTGGCGCCATTCCTGAGAAGAAACGCAGCGTGTCGGGTGAAAAACCCAAAGCGTCGACGCGGTTCGGTAAGTACACGCTGATCGATCGCATTGCCGTCGGCGGCATGGCAGAAATTTTTCTTGCCCGGCAGGCCGGTCTCGAAGGCTTCGAGAAGACAATCGTCATCAAGCGCATTCGGCCGCATCTGTCGAAGCAAGCCAGCTTCGTCAAAATGTTCTTGAATGAGGCCAAGCTCGCGGCACAGTTGAACCACCCCAACATCGTGCAGATCTACGACTTGGGAAAAATCGGCGAGTCGTACTTCATCGCCATGGAATACATCTTCGGTCGCGACATGCGCCGAATCATTCCCAAGGCCGACACTTTGGGAATTCCATTTCCCATGGTGTACGCGCTGAAAATTGCCAGCTCGGTGTGTGAAGGGTTGTACTACGCGCACCAGAAGGTAGACCTGTACGGCAGCCCGCTGAACATCGTTCACCGCGACGTAACGCCTGAGAACATTTTCGTGTCGTTCGACGGCACGGTGAAAGTGCTCGATTTCGGTATCGCCAAAGCGGCCAATCAAATCGAGCAAACACGTGCGGGTGAAATCAAAGGCAAGCTCTCGTACATGAGCCCTGAGCAGTGCATGGGCAAGTCGCTCGACTGCCGCAGCGATCTCTTTTCGCTTGGTGTGGTGCTCTACGAGTGGCTAACGGGCTTCAAGCTCTTCACGGGTGATTCTGAGGTGGCGATTTTAAAGTCGATCACCGAGGGCAAAATCTACGCGCCTTCGTATTTCAAGGCCGACATTCCCGAAGCGGTCGAAGCGATCTTGATGAAGGCGCTCGAGAAAGACCGCGAGAAGCGGTACCAAACCGCGTGGGACATGCAGTACGACTTGGACCAGTTTTTGTCGCAATACGAATTCACGCCGTCCAACATTCACCTGTCGAACTTCCTCAAGCAGCTCTTCAACGACGAGTTGGAGGAGGAAAAAGCGCGCCTCGCGAACCGCACGCCGGCGGTGGGTCCAGAAGAGATTGTCGAGCCAGACGAGGTGATTTCGGCCGCAGCCGACGTGCACCCTGACAACGTCAGCCAACGCACGTCAGCGCAGCGGCCACGAGGTGACGACAAAGTGGTGTCGCTCCAAATGGAGGGAGCCGACTACGAGCAGCTCTCTCAGATTGCGCGGCGCCACGGCATCACTGTCAATGCGTTGATGCGTGAAGTGCTGGGGGGCTGGCTCAAGTACCGCTGATCGTAAGGAGCAGACATGTCTGAAGACGAACTGCGGGCAGACCTGGCTCGTTTTCTCGGCTTTGGAGCGCCTCCCGCGCGGGTTTCATCGAGAGAGCGAACGCGCACGCCACGTGAGGGCTACGAGGAAATACGGCTCGATTTCGCGGCCGAAGGCGCCCAACCCATTCCCGCGCTGATGCTGGTACCCGCTGTTCACCCGGTTGTCGGGGGCGTGCTCATACAGCACCAGCACGCCAGTGAATGGCATTGGGGAAAAAGTGAAGTCGCTGGGCTCGTGGGCAACCCTTTACAGGCGTTCGGGCCGGTGTTGGCGCGACGAGGTTGGGTGGTGCTGGCTCCCGATGCGATCGGCTTTGAAGACCGGCGAGCGCATGTGCGCGGTATTGAGCGCGGTTCGGGCAATACCGACTGGCTGAACCATTTCAACGCCATGGCGCACCGCCTTGTGCAAGGCGACACGCTCATGCGCTGTGTATTGGTTGACGCGGCGGCTGCGCTCACGCTTCTCTCTGAGCGTGCTGAGTTGGCGGGCCGACCCATTGGCACGTTGGGACATTCGATGGGCGGCAACACCGCGCTTTTTCACGCGGCGGTGGACCAACGGGTTCAGTTCGCTTGCGCAAGTGGCGCTGCGTGCAGCTACCGGCACAAACTCGCGGCCGGAACAGGCATCGAGATGTCCGAGATCTTGCCCGGCTTTGCTTCTCACTGGGACATTGAAGACCTGATTCGCGCCACCGCGCCTCGGCCGCTGCTTTTGCTCTCGGCCACGAATGACCCGTATTCAGCTGACGCAGACGACATTGAGCAACGTGCCCGTGGTGCGTATGAAGCGCGGGGCGAGTCGGTCGCGTTCGTCCATCTTCGAGACGGCGGGAGCCATGAAATGACGCCAGAACGCTTCACACAAATTGTCGATTGGATTGCGCGGCAAGCAGAAAAAAACTAGCGCGATCTCCTTGCCTGGGTCACAGTGCACGTTTGAGCCGCTCAGCCGCTCAGCCGCTCAGCCGCTCAGCCGCTCAGCCGCTCAGCCGAGGGAAATCATGGGCTTAAGCACGAGCTGGCCCAGTGTTGCGAATTCAGAATCGCCTTTCTTCTAAGCGAATGCGTTTACTGCTCGTCTCGCATTTCGCGTTTGCGGTCGCGATCAGCCCGGTAGCGGGCGTTGAAGTCGAGCATCTTTTTCCGCAAGCGAATTGATTTGGGCGTCACCTCGAGTAACTCGTCGTGCGCAATCCATTCAAGGGCTTTCTCTAAGCCCATCTCACGGGGGGGAGTGAGAATCACGTTCTCGTCACGGCCAGCGGCGCGAATGTTGGTCAGCTTCTTCTCGCGGCAGGCATTGACGTCGAGATCGCTGGGGTGCGCGTTCTCGCCGATGATCATGCCCTCATAAACCTGCACTCCCGCACCCACGAAGAGCGCGCCGCGTTCTTGAATCGAAAACAACGCGTACGGCACCGTGTCGCCCATGCGGTCAGAAATGATCGCGCCGTTTGATCGGCGGGGAATGTAGCCGAACCACGGCTCATACCCGTCAAACTGGCTAGACATGATGCCTTCACCCTTGGTGATGGTGAGAAACTCGCTGCGAAAACCGACCAACCCACGCGCGGGAATGCGGTATTGCAAGCGGGTACGGCCTGAACCGAGCGACGCCATGTCCACCATGCGGCCCTTACGGGGCCCCAGTCGTTCCGTCACCACACCCACCGCGGTTTCCGGCACGTCGCAGAACATCAGCTCCATCGGTTCGTGCTTTACACCGTCGACGTCTTTGGTGATTGGCTCAGGGTTCGACGCCGTCAGCTCATAACCTTCACGGCGCATCGTCTCGATGATCACCGCCAGCTGCAATTCGCCACGGCCTACCACCCGAAAAGCGTCGGGAGTCTCGGTGTCTTCGACCCGAATCGACACGTTACGGTACGACTCACGGTACAGCCGCTCACGCAGGTTGCGCGAGGTGACGTACTTGCCTTCGCGGCCGGCCAACGGGCCATCATTGACGCGAAAGATCATCATCATCGTCGGCTCATCGACGGTGATGCGAGGCAGCGCTTTGGGGCGCTCGACCTCAGAAATCGTATCGCCAATCGACAGGTTCTCGATGCCGGCGACGCTGATGATTTCGCCTGGCCCGGCGTCGGCGATCTCTACGCGCTTCAAACCCGAGAAGCCGTACAGCTTGACGATTTTTCCCTGCTCGACCTTGCCGCCTTCGCGCACCACTGCCACCGGCATGTTCGGAGCCAACCGTCCCGAGCTCAGCCGGCCAATACCCAAACGGCCGACGTAGTCGTCGTAGTCGAGGTTGCAGATCAGCAGTTGCGTCGGTTCACCTTCTACCGGAGCAGGCGGCGCGGGCAAGTGCGACAAGATCGCGTCGAAGAGCGGTTGCAGCGTGGTGCCGGGCTCTTCGAGCTTGAGCGACGCTTGGCCCTGCCGTGCCACGCAGTACACCACGGGAAAATTCAGTTGCTCATCGTCAGCGCCCAGGTCGATGTAGAGCGAATAAACGAGGTCGAGCACTTCTTTCGCTCGCGCGTCAGAACGGTCGATCTTGTTGATCACCAAAACTGTCTTCAGACCCAGCGCCAACGCCTTGCTGAGCACGAAACGCGTCTGCGGCAGGGGGCCCTCGGCTGCGTCGACCAACAGCAGCACGCCATCGACGAGGCGTAGACCGCGTTCCACCTCGCCACCGAAGTCGGAGTGACCCGGCGTGTCGATGATGTTGATGTGGTGACCTTGGTAGGTAATCGCCGTGTTCTTGGCGAGAATGGTGATGCCCTTCTCACGCTCCAAATCGTTTGAGTCCATCACCCGTTCGGCGACGACTTCGTTCGATCGCCAGGTACCGGCCTGACGCAAGAGGTGATCGACCAGGGTTGTTTTTCCGTGGTCGACGTGGGCGACGATGGCAATGTTGCGAATGTTTTCTCGGGAGATCATCGAAGGCGCGGGCTTGTAGCGTAAAGTGCCCGTTTTACCTATTACCTGTCGATGCGCTGTCTCAAGAAACGGTCGACCGCGTGGTTCACCATGCCGGGCCGCTCCAACAGGGCCGTGTGGCTCCCCCCCGGGACAAAGAGAAATTCAGCCCCGGGAATGTGCTCGGCCATGCGTTGAGCCAGCCAAACCGGCGTAAACCGGTCGATTTCGCCGCCTACCACCAGCGTCGGCACGTTGACTTGGGGCAGGTGGTCCCACGCGGAGTGATCTTTGAGCGAGTCGAGCGTGCGAATGAAATAGAGCGGGTGCATGCGCGAAAGGTGATGCATGTAGGGGGTGAAGTCTTCGCGTGAAATGAGGTCGGGGTTCAACTCGGTGCGCACGGCCAACTGGTACGCGATCTCGGTCAGCATCGCCCGCGACGTGACAGCCCGCACCTGGCTGGGAAAACGCTCCACCATGCGCTTCAAATAGGGAAAAACCAGCCGCATCATCGAGTGATCGTGCCAAGTGTCGAGCGGCGTGCCGAAAGACCCGCACAACAGCACCAGCCCTGCCACACGCTGTGGGTAAAGCCGGTGAAATTCCAACGCGACTTGCGTACCCATCGAGTGGCCGAACAACACCGCTTTGGGCAACTCGGCGCGGTCCATCAACGAGAGCAAATCGGCACAGCTGTACGGCACGCCGATGCGGTTGTCGTCTGGCGGCACCCCCGACTGCCCGTGGCCGCGGTAATGCCACCGCAACACCCGCCGGTTCGTCTTCAACATCGGCAATAGATAACGCCAGGCGAAGCCGTCGCAGCCCAAGCCGTCGCAAAGCACCGCACCGCTCGAGCCTTCTCCATGTAATTCATAGAAGAGTGAGGCGCCGTCATCGGTGCGAAAATAATCTTGCTGAAAGAACGAGCTCAGACAGATGACTCCTCGAGATCGTCGTGCGCGTTGGGTGTTTCCAGCGCGTACTTGGCGATCTTCAAAATCAAATTCGAACGGCTAATGCCGAGCTCGCGGGAAAGACGGCTCTTGTTGTGTCGGGTGCGAATTAGACCTTGCGCAATCATTTCACGTTCCAACGACTCGACCGCGTCGTTGAGGCGCCCATTCAAGGTGAACGACGCCTGCGTCACCACGCCGGGCGCCGCGGCGGGGTCGGGCACTTGGGCCGCCGCGTCGCGAATACGGCTCGAAATCAAGTCGAGGCCGATCACGTCTTGATCACCGCCCAGTACCAGCAAACGTTCGATCTCATTTTCTAGCTCGCGAATGTTGCCGGGCCAGCGGTAGGCCTGCAACAGCGCCATGGCGTCGGCAGACAACCCGCGCGCCCTTTGCCCCTCGCGGCGGTGCTTGCGAAAGAAATGGTCCATCAAAATTGGCAAGTCGTCGCGCCGCTCACGCAACGGCGGCACCTGAATGCGAATCACATTGATTCGGTAATAAAGATCTTCGCGAAATTCTCCGCGCTTCACCATGTCGCCCAAATCTTTATGGGTCGCGGCGATCACCCGCACGTTCACTTCGCGAGCGGTGTTGCCGCCCACCGGCATGAACGTGCCTTCTTGCAACACGCGCAGCAGCTTCACCTGAAGAGACGGCGACATGTCACCCACTTCATCTAAGAAAAACGTGCCTTCGTCGGCCGTTTCGAAGAGGCCGGGCTTGTCACGCAAGGCGCCGGTGAATGAACCCTTCACGTGCCCGAACAGCGCACTCTCGAGCAGGTTGTCGTTGAACGCCGAGCAGTTCTGCACCACGAACGGTTTGTCTTTGCGTGGCCCATTGTAGTGAATCGCCCGCGCCACCAATTCTTTGCCGGTGCCTGATTCGCCGTTGATCAACACCGTCGAGTCAGAGTTGCAAACCTTCTCGAGCAGCTTGAAGACTTCGATCATCGGCCCTGACTTGCCGACGATGTTTTCAAATTTGTAGCGATCAGTCAGCTCTGACGAGAGCGTCTGAATTGTCTCGTCGCGCTTTTGCATTTCATTTTCGTAATTGGCGATCTCGTTGACGCCAAATTCAAGCAGGTCAGAAATCTTTTCGACCTCGGTCACGCTCATGAGCGGAATGCGCTCAACCGCGCGCTCGAGATCGGTGGCCCCATTGTTCAACTCGCGAATTTTCGATTTGAGCGTTTCGGCCTCGCGGGGGCTGACCTCTTGCCGGGCAAACCCCTCGACGAAGAGCATGCCTTCGTACTCGCCGTTGATGTACAGCGGCGCGCCGACAATGGTGAACCCCAAGTGACAGTCGTGAAATTGGCTGCGCCTCAACTTGCGCATCTCTTTGAACTTCTCGTGCAGCACCCGAACCGACTGGGTACACCTGCGAAAGCCTTCTTTCGAAAACAGCGACAACCGGCAGAAGTCGTTCGGAGGCGGGTTGATGTTACCCTTCGACCAATCGATCACTGCGCCCGTTTTGTCGGCCACCGATAGCTCGGTGCGCCACCATTTGCGAATCACGTCGCGCAACATCACGATGGTATGAAGGTTCTGATACCGGTCGAAATCCATGAAATTGTCCAATAACAGAACGACTGAAAAACGGACACTGAGAGTGCAGGGTTGTCCTGAAACCAGCCGTCGGAGTTCAAAATTGGCGCGCCTACATCGACCGAAAGGTGGTGTGGACTCCCACGTATGCGCGATAGGGGCTTGGTAAGGCCATGCGAATCGTTGCTGGCACTGCCAAAGGCCGCATTTTGTTGGCTCCCAAGAATGCGCAGCGCATTCGACCCACGGCCGATCGGGTGCGCGAGTCGATCTTCAATATTTTGGGCCAATCATGCGACGGTTTGGTGGTGCTTGATCTCTATGCCGGTACTGGGGCGCTGGGTCTCGAAGCGATCTCTCGCGGCGCGGTGAGCGCGGTGTTGGTCGATCGCGATCGTGAGGCGCTCGACTTGTGTCGAGACAACACACAGGCGCTGGGTTTTGCGACCCAAGTCGAAATTGTCGCGGGGCCGGTCGAGAAAGCGATGTCGCGCCTGAGCCTTTCACACCGTTCGTTCGATTTGGTGTTCATTGATCCTCCGTATGCCGACGAAGCGGGAACCGCGGTCGTGACAACGCTGTGCGCGCTCGCGCTGTTGACGCCACAGGCAAGGGTTTGCGTTGAGCACAGCAAGCATGAGGTTCTGCCCACGCAGATCGCCACGTTGTCGCGAATAGATCAGCGACGTTTCGGAGAAACAATGGTGTCGTTCTTTCAGAGTGAAGTGTCGAGCAGCAATCGGGTGAAAATCTCAGGTTGACTAAAGGCAATGGTGGCTCGCATTGTCCACCCGACATGCCCGCCGCGATTTACCCCGGTTCGTTTGACCCGCTCACCAATGGCCACCTGTCGCTGATTCAGCGCGGTCTGGCGATCTTCGACAAAGTGATCGTCGCCATTGCCACCAACCCCAAGAAGACGCCGTTCTTCACCGTCGAAGAACGCCGGGCGCAAATTCGCCAAGCCTGCGATGACTCTCGCGTCGAAGTCGACGACTTTCAGGGGTTGCTGGTGGACTACGCCCAAAAGCGCCGCGTCGGCGTGATTTTGCGCGGCCTGCGCGCCGTGAGCGACTTCGAATACGAATTTCAGCTCGCCAACATGAACCGCAAGCTCGCTCCCGACATTGAGACCATGTTCATGATGACTGGCGAAGACTACTTCTTCATCTCGTCGCAATTGGTGCGTGAAGTCGCCTCGTTCGGAGGCAACGTCGAAGGCATGGTGCCCGACAACGTGCTCAAGGCGCTGCGCCACAAATACGCACCCGCCAAGAAGAAGGGCCATAAGTGATAAAGCTCGCTCAGCGCGTGCAAGCGGTGAAGCCGTCACCCACTTTGTCGCTCAACGCCAAGGCCAAGGCGCTCGCGGCCAAGGGTGTCGACGTGGTCAGTTTCGCGGCGGGTGAGCCCGACTTCGACACCCCGGCTTTCGTGAAAGAGTCTGCCAAGAGGGCGCTCGACGCTGGTTTTACCAAGTACACCGCCAGCGCCGGCATTCCCGAATTGCGCGCCGCGATTTGCGACAAGCTGCAGAAAGACAATGCGCTTGGGTACACGCCCGAGCAAGTGCTCGTGTCGTGTGGCGCCAAGCATTCGCTTTACAACATTTTTCAAGCGTTGCTGTCGCCGGGCGATGAGGTGGTGATCTTCGCTCCGTATTGGGTGAGCTACCCCGACATGGTGCGCTTGGCCGACGGCGTGCCGGTGATTGTCGAAACACGCCCCGAAGAGGGTTATGTGCCTGACCCGACGCGGCTGAAAAATGCATTGACGTCGCGTACGCGGGCGGTGGTGTTGAACAGCCCTTCGAACCCCACCGGCGCCTCGCTCGATAAAAAGGCCCTGCAGTCGATTGCCGAAGCAGTGGCCGGCCACGACTGCCTGCTGATCACCGACGATATTTACGAAAAGCTGCTCTACACGGCGGCGCCATTCTGCAACATCGCCAATGCGCAGCCCTCGCTCTTTGCGCGCACGGTGGTGGTGAACGGGTTGTCCAAGGCGTACGCGATGACTGGCTGGCGCGTCGGTTATGCCGCGGGCCCGAAAGAGCTGATCGCTGCCATGCAGTTGATTCAAGATCAGTCGACTTCGAACGTGACGTCTTTCGTGCAGAAGGCCGCCGTCACCGCGCTACAAGGCCCGACCGATGAGCTGCAAACGATGGTGAAGGCCTTCAAAGAGCGACGCGCGCTTTTGGTGAACGGCCTCAACAAGCTGCCGGGCGTCACGTGCCCAATGCCTGACGGTGCTTTCTATGTCTTTCCCGATGTGCGTGGGCTGCTGGGCAAACGCCACCAAGGTATCGAAGTCAGCGGCTCACTGAAGCTCTCTGAAATTTTGCTCGATGATTACCAACTGGCGGCGGTGCCGGGCCTTCCATTTGGTGCCGAAGGTTTTCTGCGGTTGTCGTTCGCCGCGTCGCGCGAGACGATTGAAAAAGGCCTACAGCGTTTGCAGGCCTTCGTCAGCGCGTTGACTTAAAAGCACTTTACGGCCGTACGCGGGGCTACACCTCGGTTTTGCGCGCGTTGCGCTTGACGAACTTGCCAGCGCCAGCCTTACCCAGCCACTTGTCGTTCTCGACGAGCAAGTTACCCCGTGAGAACACGTGCGACGGTGCACCCACCGTGGTGCGGCCTTCGTAGGGGTTGTAGTCGACGCGCATGTGGTGCGTTTTGTGCGACCAGGTGACCTTCTTCTCGGGGTCGAACACCACCACGTCAGCATCGCAGCCGGGCGCGAGGGTGCCCTTCTTGGGGAAGAGACCGAACATCTTTGCCGGCGCGGTCGAGGTGATCTGCACGAAGCGGTTGATGTCGATGCGGCCTTTGCGAACGCCTCCGTCCCACAGCAGGCTCATGCGCGTTTCTACACCGGGCGCGCCGTTGGGAATTTTAGAAAAGTTGTCCAAGCCGAGCTCCTTCTCTTTCTTGCAGAAGGGGCAATGATCGGTGGCCACCAGCGCGAGATCGTCGAGCTTCAGGCCCGCCCACAAAGATTCTTCGTTGCCCTTCGTGCGCAGGGGAGGGCTCATCACATACTTCGAGCCGTCGAAGCCGGGCTCTTCGTAATTGTCATGCGAGAGGAACAAGTACTGCGGGCATGTCTCAGCAAACGCTGCCACGCCGCGATCGCGGGCTTCACGCACTTCTTGCAGCGCTTCTTTGGCCGACAAGTGCACGATGTAAACGGGCACGTTCGCCACTTCAGCCAGCGCAATCACCCTGTTGCTCGCTTCTCCCTCGAGGCGGGGAGGCCGCGTCAGGCCGTGGTACTTCGGCGCGGTGAGCCCTTTCGCCAGCGCCTGCTCAACCAGCACGTCGATCACCGGGCCGTTTTCGGCATGCATGCAGATCAACCCGCCGTTTTCTCCGGTCTTTTGCATCGCGCGAAAAATCGATGCATCGTCGACGAAGAAGACGCCGGGGTACGCAGTGAAAAGCTTGAACGAGGTGACGCCCTCGTGCTTCACCAAGGTGTCCATCTCGGCGAGCGACGCCTTGTTCACGTCGCGCATGATCATATGAAATGAATAGTCGGTGCAGGCCTTGCCTTGGGCCTTTTGGTGCCACTCGTCGAGACCTTGGCGCAGCGAGCCCCCTTGCGGCTGAATCGCGAAGTCGACCAGGCAGGTGGTGCCGCCGAACGCCGCGGCGCGGGTGCCGGTTTCGAAGTCGTCGGCGCTGGTGGTGCCGCCGAACGGCATGTCCATATGGGTGTGGGGGTCAATGCCGCCGGGAATGACGTATTTGCCGGTGGCGTCGATCACCTTGTCGACAGTGCCCACCTTGGGAGCGAGATCGATGCCGATCACCGAGATCTGCTCGCCTTCAATCAGCACGTCGGCTTTGAACAGGTCAGACGCGGTGGCCAACGTTCCGTTCTTGATCAGCGTGCGCATGGGAGCGCTCCTTGCGAGTGAAAGAGAAGAGTTACGGCAGCTGCTTCACCATGTCACCGTACGCATCGGGCCGGCGGTCGCGAAAGAACTGCCACACCCGGCGCACTTCTTCGATCATGTCGAAGTTCATGTCGGCGATGACGAGCTCGTCTTTGTCTTCGCTGCCAGTGGCGAGAAAAGAACCTCGCGGGTCAACGAAGTACGACGTGCCATAAAACTTGCCGATGTTCCACGGTGCTTCAGTGCCCACGCGGTTGATCGCGCCGACGAAGTAGCCGTTGGCGACGGCGTGCGCGGGTTGCTCCAGCTTCCACAGGTATTGGGAAAGGCCGGCGACCGTGGCAGACGGGTTGAACACCACCTCTGCTCCGTTCAAGCCGAGCAGCCGCGCGCCTTCGGGGAAATGCCGATCGTAACAAATGTAAACGCCGACATTGCCGTACTGCGTGCGAAACACCGGGTAACCCAAGTTGCCGGGCTTGAAATAGTATTTTTCCCAAAAGCCGCTGGTCTGCGGAATGTGCGTCTTGCGGTACTTGCCAAGGTAGCGGCCGTCGGCGTCGATCACCGCACCGGTGTTGTAATAAACGCCGGCCATTTCGCGCTCATACAGCGGCGCGACGATGACCATCGAATATTTCTTGGCATATTCAGCGAGCAGGTTCGTCGTCGGGCCGGGCACTGCTTCTGCCGTGTCGTACCAATTGGGCGTCTGCGCGGGGCAGAAGTACGGCGTGTTGAAGATCTCTTGCAGGCAGAGCATTTGCACGCCCGCTTTGCCCGCCTTTTCAATGTAGGGCAGCGTCTTGTCGAGCATCGCCTGGGTAATTTCTTTGGCGGTGCCCTCGGTTTTCTCGCAACCAATCTGAATCAAACCACCCTTGACGATTCGTGCCATGCGGCCCCCATAGCAGGGCGGCTTACCGTGGGAAATGCCAAACCTGTGATAATAGTGGCGAGGCTTGCTCAACATGAACGCCCGTCAGCCCACTGTCGACGACGTCGAGTTCAGGGCGCTGTACAAGAAGACCAAGTACACCATCGAGACCGCCGACGGTTGGTCTTTGGTGGTGACGCGCTACCGGCCCTCGCCACAAAATTTCCCCCAGCCGTTGCTGGGCGAGCCGATGTTGCTGGTGCACGGCTTCTCGCAAAACCGCCACGCGTGGACTTCAGGCGAATTCGTGAAGAACCTGCTCTTCTTCGGCCTCGACATTCACATCGTCGAGTTGCGTGGCCACGGCAAAAGCTCGGTTGATTTGCAGCTCGAGCGTTCGGCGAAGTTCGGTCGGCGGCCTCCCAGTGACTTGGCGTGGGAGTGGGACATCGACAGCTATTTTCTCTACGACATTCCCGCTGCGGTGCAGGGCGTGAAGCGCATTACCAAGCGCGATCGCATTTTCTACTGTGGGCACTCGATGGGCGGCATGCTCGGTTATGGCTACGCGGGCATTCACGACGACTTCGAAGGCATCGTCACCATTGGTGCCGCCGGCGACTTGGGTAAAGGCGCGCTGCCACTGAAACTGCTTGCGCTCGCGGGCCCGAGCCTCTCGGCGGGCATCGATGCGGTGCTCGGCGCGGTGAATGCGCAGCGCTCAGTCAGTCATGCAGTGGGCAAAGTCACCTCGAGCGTGACGCGCAAGCCGCACGGTGAGGCCGAGCCTCCGCGATTGAAGTACCGCTATTTACCGGTCGACGCCTGGCTGCAAGCCGCTGCCGGGGCTCTCGACTACGCCGAATCGAGCCCGCTCTTCAGCCGCCTCGCCAACAAAGTGAATTGGTTGGCCCGTCAAGACCGCATGTCGGCCGCCGATATTCGCTGGCTGTTGCGTGAAGGCGGCGAGCGCGAACCGCGCAAGGTCGTCGATCAATTCTTAAGGTGGATTCGCAACGGCGAAATGGTGTGTTACCGCACCGGCTACGACTTCAAGCGCGCGTTCGGTAAAATCAAAGTGCCGATGGCGATTGTGTTTGGCGATATGGACCCACTGGCCTCGGTCGATTCAACCCGGCGGGTGTACCGTTCTGCGAAGAGCGAGTACCTGCTGTGGAGGCCGGTGAAGGGCAACAGCCATATCGAGCTCACCATGGGGCATGACATTCGGCAGATTTGTTACGACATCAAAAACCTCGTCGAGTACGCGCGCACCCACCGTCACCGGCCGCCGCTTCTGCCCAGAATTCGGTAACTTTCAAGTCGCTGTCGAAAGTTCGATAAGTCTGTCTCTGTCAATGCAATACCCGCTCGCAAGCAGAAACAAAGGGTGGGCGCGCCGGCAAGGGCGTCATGATGAACTTCGAGGAGCGAGCTGTGTTCAGAAAATGCGAATGGTTGAAACCAATGGCGTGGTGTTGCGGCATGACGCTGGCAGTGTTTTTTGCGGTGACGGGCTGCGGTTCTTCTTCGAGCGAGAGCTGCAGCTGCGAAGTGACCATCAATGGGCTGAAGAAGACCAGCACCACCTGCGGAGAAAAACTGTGCTTCGCAGATGATGCCTACGTTTGCCGCCCTGCGGGCGCGGAATTTGTCGCCAAGGGGTGTGCGACGACGAACTCGGGTGGAGGTGGCGGCGCGGGGGGTGGAATGAGCACCGGCGGAGGCCTCAGCGGTATGGGCGGAGGCATGACTGCAACCGGCGGAGGCGGTGGCTCCAGTGGCACGGGTGGCGGCATGGCCGGCACAGGCGGCGGTACCACGCACATGTACACCTGCACCGGCATGTTTATGTGCGGCACCAAAATGTGCGACGCGGCGACGCAGTACTGCTTCGACTACGACGGCTTGGCCGACTGCGAAGACTTCAGCTCGAATACCTGCAGCGCTCGTGACCAATGGTGTGTGAGCTGGACCGCGGGCGCAGCGCAGGTTTGTGTCACCAACGGGCTTCGCGGCAGCTGCACCGTCGACCCGGTCACCGGGGCCGTCAGGGCCGTCTGCAAATAGCCGCCGCATTACCAGCCGCCGAAAAGGAATAGCCCGTTAGGAAATTGGGTCTCTGAGAGGGCGTGCTACCTTTGAGACCTCAATGAAGTTGAACCGGCTTCTGCTGTGCATGTTGCCAGCGCTGGCGTTTGCCCAAGACCGGGTGGTGCTCAACACCATCACCCGCGTCGAAGCGAAGGCCGGCACCGTGGTGATCACCGCCTCGCGACGGCCGAGCTTTGCCACGTTCACACTGTCGAACCCCAGCCGGCTGGTGATCGACGTTTCTGAAGCCGTGTTCGCCGGTGTGCCTGCTGACATCGCCGTCAATGAAGGCACGGTGACGGCCATCAAAACCGTGAGTTATGGCTCCGACTCGTCGGCCATTGCCCGGGTGGTGATCGGTTTTTCAAAAGACACCGAGTCTGACATCAGCAGTCAAGGCACCCAGTTGGTGGTGAAGTTGTCGGGAGCGCCCGTTGCTGGGCCGGCGGTGGCTTCTGCTGACAGCGCCGCGGTACAAAAAGCCGCGCTCGAGTCGGCCGTTGCCGAAGAAAAAGTACGTCTCGCCATGGCCGCTGAAGAAGCTGAAAGTCTCAAGCGCGCGAAGGCCGAAAAAGACGCCGCTGACAAGCTGGCCGCCGAGGCGAAAGAAAAGGCGTCGCGTGAAGCGGCTGAAGCCACCGCCAAAGATGCCAAGTCACGTGCTGACGAAGCCCGTGCCGCACGGCAAAAAGCCGAAGAAGAAGCCAAAGACGCGGCGATGCGCGCCGCCAAGGAGCGCACCGAGCGCTTGGCCGCTGAAAAAGCTGCACGCGAGGCAGTGGTTCGTGCCCAGGCAGAATTGGCGGCGAAAGAAAAGGCCGAGCGTGAGGCAGCGCTGGCCGCGGCGAAGGCAGAGAAGGCCCGTGTGGCGCGTGAGAAGGCCGAAGCCGAAGCAAGAGACCGGGCTGAAAAAGAACAGGTGGCCAAGGCTGAACGCGAGCGCTTGCAAATAGAAAAAACGGCGCGTGAGGCGGTGGCCCGGGCTGATCGCGAACGTCTGCTCAAAGAAAAGCTCGAGCGTGAAGCCGCTGAGGCCGCCGCCGAGGCCGCCGAGCGAGAGCAGTTGGCGAAAGAAGCCGCGCAGAAAGAAGCACTTCTTTCTGCTGAAAAAATTGAACGTACGCGGCTAATGAAAGAAAAAGCCGAAGCCGATGCCGCGGCCAAAGCTGAACGCGCGCGCGTGGCGCAAGAAGAGAAAGAGCGCCTTGCCAGAGAAAAAAGTGAAGCCGCGGCGAAGCTGAAGGCTGAGCGCGAAGCCAGGCTGCTGGCCGAAAGAGAAGCCAAAGAGAACGCAGCGCGCGAAAAAGCCGATCAACGCGCGAAAGCCCAAGCCGAGGCGCAGGCGAAAGCTGAAGAAGCGCAAGCGCGAGCTGAAGAAGCCAAGGCGGCCAAGGCGCAGGCGGCGGCCGATGCCAAGGCGAAAGCCCAAGCGGTGCTCGAGGCGAAAGCGCGCGCCACGGCTGAAGCGAAGGCCCGCGCTGACGAAGCGAAGGTCAAGGCCGAACAAGCCAAAGTCGACAAGGCGCGGCTCGAAGCTGAAGCCAAAGCGCAAGCTGCGCAAGACCGGGCCGACGCGCTGGCGCTGGCCAAGGCCGAACGCGACTTAAAAGCCCAGAAGAAAGCGCAAGAAAAGGCTGGGGCGGCCGAAACGAATACCCGCCCGCAGGCCGATGTGCGTGAGTTGCCAGACCCTGCAGACGTCAAACCAGCGCTGGTACCTGTCGCGTCAGGCGCCCCGGTCAAAGTCACGTTCATCGGCTTCAAGCCCGAAAACGGCGGCCGCGTCTTCGTGCGCACCACGGGGCCAGCACGCTACTCGGTGGGCGAAGACGAACAACGCAACGTGGTGCTGACGGTAGACAATGCGCGCGTCGCGATGTCGAAAAACGAGCGCTACCTCGATACCACCTTCTTTGACACCGCGGTGGCGCGGGTGTCTCCAATCGAAACGGGCAACCAGGTGCGCGTGGTGGTGCAGCTCAAACGGCGCGCCGCCTTCAAGGCCACGCAAGACGGCAATGAATTGTCGCTTGAGTTCGTGAGCCCGCAGTCGCGATAAAGGGCGCCCGTGCCCGTTTACCCGTTGCTCCTCTTGGCGCTCGCGCAAGTACCCCTCTCGCTGACAGCCGAGCGGGTGGTGCACGAGAACACGCGCCAGTTGACTCTGGCCGAAGGGCACGCCCGGCTCACCAGCGAAGGCGCGGCCATGACCGCGGAGCGAATTCACTACGACGGCCAAAACCAAGCGGCGACCGCGGTCGGGGGAGTGATTTTTCGCGCCGTGAAGGGTGGGGCGCTCTTGGTATTGGCCGATGTGGTGACGGTGCGTTTCGTCGGTGGTGAAGTCGACGAAGTATTCATTCAAGACGGCTATGGCCTGCGCAAGACAGTGGCCGACCCGTTGCGTTTTTTGGCCGAAGACTCTCTCGAAGCATTGGAGGCGATGGGGCCCACCACCTTAAGGGTGAGCGGCAACCATTTGAAGCGCACCGAGAGTGGCTGGCGGGTCGACGCGCTCAATTTGACACCTTGTGATTGCACGGCCTCTTCGGCGACGTGGCGGGTGCATGCGTCGAGCGCGGTGGTGAACCTCGAGGGCGATCGGGTCAGCGCTTGGGGGCCCACCATCTATGTGGGTGACATACCTTTGCTGTGGTTCCCCTGGCTGTCGTTGCCGCTGAGCGATCGGCAAACCGGGTTGTTGGTGCCGAAACCTGACTACGGCCCGCTCAATGGTTTTTCACTCGAACTGCCCGTGTTTGTCACTTTGGGCCGCAGCGCTGACCTGACGTTGACGCCTGGTTTTTTCACCGGAGGAAAAGACGTCAACGGCGTCAGGGGCCCTCGCTTGTTGTCGGAGTTTCGTTACCGGCCTTCGCTGACGACCGAAGGTCGGCTCACCTTCGGCGCGCTGTACGACTTTCGGTTTCAACGTGACCCAGTGAGGGAAAACATCGTCTCGTCGAACATTCGCGGGTTTCGCTTCGATGCCAGCGTGCAGCACCGCCAAAGCTGGAGCGGCGGCTGGGGCACCCGTATCGATGGTTCGGTCGTTTCAGACGGGTATTTGGTGCGCGACGTCACCGCTGACGTATTGGCACGTGAAGCGGGCTATTTGCGGTCGAACGCCAGCCTCTTTCGCCGCACCGACAATCTCTATGCGCAAGTCGAAGTCACGGTTCGGCAAGATTTGAGTTGGGGCTACGGCCTGTGGTCGACGCCATACGTCGCTTCGGGCAGCCCAGCGTTTGGGCCCAACCCTTTGCAGCGGCTGCCGGCGCTGACGGTGGCGATGCCTGAACGCCCCATCGGCGGCCCTTTTAGTTTCAGTGTGTGGAGCGAAGTGACGCGGTTGGCACCGCTCGACGGGTTGACCGGCGACGAAGGCCCAGGCGCGTTCGAAGGTTTTGGAACTGACGACCCCTCGCTTGTTTTGTCGACCGAATGTCTCTCGCAACGGCTCTATGCGCCGACTCCGTCGAGCGCGTTGTGCCCCGCGGGGTTCGATGTGAGCTTCGGTAAAGCCGGGCAGGGCGATCGCCGGTACCAGCCGGGAGAACGCGAAGCGCGCGATCGGTTGACGCTCTTTCCCAAGCTCACCGCACGGGGCCAGGCGGGCCCATTTTTGTCGGGGTTCGCCAGCGCGGGGTGGAGGCAATCGGCTTGGGCGGGCGAAGCGAGCGGCCGTTTCGGCCAACGTGGCTACCCGGTCTTGGCCGCGGGTTTAGAGACGGCGTTGTCGAAGCGTTTCGGAGAAGCCGCTGACGCGGTGAGCCATCGCCTTGCTCCAATGGTCGAAGTGCGCTCGGTGCCGTTGCAGGTGGGGCAGCGGCCGGCGCCTGATGACGAAATCGACACCGCGGCGGGCACCCAACCGCGTGCATTTCAAGGCGTGGTGGCGCTGCGGCAGCGGCTCACCCGCTTGAGCAATGAGCAGTCGGTGCTGCTGCTGGCGTTCGATCTTGGCCAAGAAGCCGACTTGCTCGAGGGGCGCGTGGGTGAAGCTTTCGCGCGGTTGTCGAGCGAATGGGGCGTGCTGCGAGGCACGGTGGCCGCGCGTTTCGACATCAACCGGGCGCGGTTGACGCAAATATCAACGCGGGCCGACGTCGACTTGGCGAAGGGTCGCGGTTTTTGGGCGGGTTACGACAACCTCGCCAATGAGGGCACCGGTCAAACGGCGCGCGCGTTCGATTTGCTCTTTGGTTTGCCGCTGCAAGGCACCCAGCGCACACAGCTTCTCTCGGCAGGTGCCCGTTGGCAGTGGCGCAGCCTGGCCGTGCGCTACGAAATGCTGTGGTTGACGCGTGAATTCACCCAGCCCACGGCGCTGCCTCGGCAGGCGTTGGCGTTGGCGCAGCATTCAGCGGCGGTCAGTTGGGCGCCTTCTTGCGATTGCTGGCGGGTCGAAGTGGCGGCCACGCAGCGCATCGACGAAAACGTGAAGAACGTCGCCACGTACGGTTTTCCGCAGCTGTCGGCGTCGCTGACGGTGACGGGTTTTGGCACCTTCGGTCGGTAGTGGCGCGCAAGCTAAACGGCGCTACGTCAAACGACCGAGCAGAGGGCTGAAAGGCTTGACGGCCTGGTGCCTGCCTGAAAGATACTGCGCCCTCTATGCCTATTCGAGCGATGTGGTTGGCGGTCGCGCTTTTCGCCGCGGGCTGTGGCACTGAAAACGTAGCGGTGATCGAATTCGTCGACGTGAGCCCTGCTCAGCCTCGGCTGGGTGAGGTCACCACGGTGCGTTTTCGGGTGCTCGATTTTCGCGGGCAGCCGCAGGCCGGGGTGCCGGTGTCATTTCGGCTCGCCAGTGCGGTGCCGGGCGTGACGCTGGCACCGTCGTCGACGAGTACGCTCAAGGGCTCGGGTTTCGCTGAAGTGCAGGTGACCGTGCCCGCCCGGGTGGCTTCGGTCATCGTCATTGCCAAGGTGGGGGCCATCGAAGTGAGCTCTCCGGCGATTTCGTTTGCCGGCGCGGTGCCCAACGCACGACAGATGACCTTTCAATGCGGCTCGATTGCCGGCGCTGCGTCGGGCGGTGTGCACGCCATTGGCGCGTTCGACAATGCGCGCACCCTGATTGCCGGCGTCAAATTGAGCTGCTTCGCCCATGTGGGTGATCGCAACGGCGACGGGCTGGCGGGCGCGGTGGTGTCGTTTTTGACCGAGGCGGGCACCATTGGGCCGTCGAGCACCAGCATTACCGACGTGGTGGGCAACGCCGAAGTGCTTTACAAGACCTCTTACCCCTTGCCGGTGCCGACTGACCCAGAGCGATTTACGTGGATCGTCGACACCATTACCCCGAAGAATACCGGCGAATACTTGGTGCCGTTGTGGATGCACCCTTGGGAATGGAACGATCGGCCGTATTTCAACCTGCTCGCCAACGGCAAGGGTGTGATCATACCCAACTTGATGGAGCCGCGGCGACCCGACCCGATTCGCGTCTGCAACGGCGTGCCGTGCATCAACAACCCGCGCGACAACTTGGTGTCGATGATCGCCGTCACCTCGGGCGAAGAGGCTTTTTCAGACGACAACAACAACGGTGTTCGTGACGGCAATGAAGCGTTTATCGATACCACTGAGCCGTTCGTCGACAGCAACGACAACGGCACATGGGACCCGGGCGAGCGCTACGTCGACTCCAATGGCAACCTGAGGTGGGACGGCAAAAACAACGAATGGGACGCCAACACCCTGGTCTGGGTTCAGGAGCGCATTTTGTGGACCGGCATTCCCGACCGATTGGACGTTATTGGCGATGACCCCGTGAGCGCGCCCGCGGTGATTTACGTGCCCGACGGTGGCACCGCTCCCACCGGCATCGACGTCGAATTCATGCAGACGTTTCCGTACCCGATTCGGTTCGTGCTGTCTGACCCCTGGTATAACTCCATCGCTCAAAACGGAGGAGGAGACGGCTGCCGGCTGGGTGGTGAAGAGGGCGACGAGCTTCCGGTGGTGGCGCTCCCTTCGACCTTCAACCCTGGGCAAGTGTTGACCTACCCCTCCTATCGCATCAGTGACTTTTTCGTGCGAGACGCGCGCGATGCGACGGCGAATGCCGATGGAGGCTCTGTGTTGGCACGGAGAGATCCCGCGCTTCAGTTTTCAATTCCGATCATCTGCCGGTTTACGGGTTCGCCGATCTCAGGGCAGGTCGTCGATGTGAAGTTGGGTTCACTGACAGGCACGGTCAGATAATGGCTGTCACAAAAGACAAAGTGCTCATCACCTGTGCGCTGTCGGGCGTGCTGGCCAAGCGTGAGCACAACGCAAACATTCCCTACACACCGGTCGAAATCGCTGAAGAAGCGCGCCGGGCGTATGAAGCGGGCGCCGCGCAAGTGCACATTCACGCCCGTAATTCGCTCACCGGAGACGCCGATTGGACCAGCGACGTGTACGGTCAGATCAAACATGAAGTGCAGAAGCGCTGCCCGGTGATCATCAATTTTTCGACGGGTGGCTTCAACATGAACGTCAAGAGCGAGGCCGAGAAAGCCGCGCGCATTGAATACATCGCCAAGGTGAAGCCCGAAGTGGCGGCTTGCAACATGGGCTCGATGAACTACGCGAAGTTTTCAGAGAAGCGCAAAGGCTTCGTCTTCGACTTCGTTTTCCCCAACCCGTTCAGCGACATTTTGATGGTGCTCAAAGCGATGCGCGACGGTGGCGTGAAGCCCGAGCTCGAGTGCTTCGACGTGGGCCATATCGCCAACGCCGAGCCGCTGCTGGCCATGGGGGCATTGCAACGGCCGTTGCAATACAGCTTCATTTTGGGCGTGCTGGGGGGAGCGCCTCCCACCACCGAAACGCTGGCCCACATGGCTCGGCAAACGCGCGCCGAAGATCAATGGGAAGTGATCGGCATCTCTAAGGTGCAGTGGCGCCTGGTGGGCGCGGCGCTGGCCTTGGGCGGCAACGTGCGAGTAGGGCTCGAAGACAATTTTTACCTCGACGCCGCGGGCACCCACATGGCCGAGAACAACGGCCCCCTGGTGGCGAAAGCGGTGCGCATGGCGCGTGACATTGGCCGCGAGCCGATGACGGTCGACGAGGCGCGCGAAGCGTTGCAGTTGCCGATGCAATGGCAATAGCCCTTACTCGAAGTCGAGCTTGAGCAGGCTCTCGGCATTCACCCAGCGGCCGTCAAGCTTGGCGCCAAAGTGCAAATGGGGGCCGGTGACTCGGCCTGACTTACCGACCAGGCCGATCAACTCTCCGCGTGAAACCTTTTGGCCCTGCTTCACGTCTTTGCGCGAGAGGTGAAAGTACGCGGTGTAGAGCCCCATGCCGTGGTGAAGAATGATCGTTCCCCCCGAGCCAAAGCACTCTCGCGTCATCACCACCACGCCATCATTTGACGCACGCACTTCGTCTCCGGTTTGCCCGTCGATGTCAGTGCCGTAGTGTTGGCTCTGCCGCTTGCCGTTGAACATGCGCTGGTCGCCAAAAGGCGCCGTAATGTCTGACCACCTGGGCCATTCAAAATTGCCGCTGAAAAGACGCGCGGCCGGTTTCTGACCGAAAGCGGCCTTGAAAGCGCGTGCGTCAGCGGCCATTTGTTGTCGGTCTTTCGCAGAAGGAGAAATGAAGCGCGCCGCCACCGTCAGCTCGCGCTTGGGGAAACCGGCGGGCAGCACCTCCAACACGCCGTCGATCGGTGGCTGGGGGCCGGCGCGC
Source organism: Myxococcaceae bacterium (assembly GCA_019694575.1). Classification (GTDB taxonomy): domain Bacteria; phylum Myxococcota; class Myxococcia; order Myxococcales; family Myxococcaceae; genus JAIBBR01. The sequence goes on along the minus strand of JAIBBR010000004.1, from coordinate 5,596 downwards.
ACTGACAGCTCCCATTGTTCGCCGCCGTCGATGTCAGACGGCAAGCCGAATAACGCCTGGTGCACCGGCCCGTGCGAAAAGAACTGCAAGGTGTGTTTACCCAGTGTGCCAGTGGGTGTCTGCGTGGCGCCATGCACGGTGATCAGCACCAAGTCGCCCGGGCGCGCTTGCCCAGGTTGCACCTGTACCGAGAGACCGGCGAAGAGCGTGACAGCGAGGGCGGTACTGAAAGCAGAAATCACGAATAAATCTCTTACTGAATAGCCATGCCCAGCTGCGTGGTTTCATCAGCCGTCACCGGCACGCCCCAAATCGTCTGGTAACCGTTGTCGGTGTTCATCAGTTTCGAAAAGTTGATGAAGACACCCGTGGCGAGTGCAATGGGGTACATCGTTGGGCCTGCGTAAATGAACTCGTGGCGACTGGTGTAGCCCGAAGCCTGGGCGACGAATTCTGCTCCGGGCTCTGACGTGGGCTCGTGGGGGCTCAACGGCCAGCCGAGCGAGGCTCCTTTTTCACCCTGCGTGGTGCGCATGTTGTTGTTTTCGAGATCGAGATCAAAAAACAGCTCTACCGGTGGGCTGCTGCTGCTGGGACGGGCAATGGGTTGGTTGAAGGTGACGATGACGGTGTCACCATTGGTGAGCGCCGGTGTGCCCATGGTGGGCGTCGCCTTGCGAAACTGTACCGTCGAAACTGAGAAAGGCTTGGGCATCAACGGGTCGGCGCCGAAGAAATAGCCGGTGCCCGTAAAGACGTAGCCGCTGTCTTTCGAGGTGGCGCGCAGTGACACATTGTATTCTTTGCCGCTTTCCCAACCGATGGTGGGGTGCTTCACCACCAGCACGTTGCCTTGACGAAGCTCTCGGGTGAACATGACCGGCGTTACGCCCGACTCATCGGTCACCGAAACCAGAATCGACGACTCGAGCAAGTTCTGGCTGAAGGTGAAGTACAGATCGTCCATCGGGCGCACGAAGTTCGAGGGGGGTGGGCTGCTGGGCCGAATCATCGAGTCGACATTGGTGGCGATGATTGACGCCGGCAAGTTGCTGCCCACTTGCGGCAACGTCACCACCCGCGGCGTTGGGTCGGTGGTAAGCGATTGGCCAGAGTACGTGGTTACGCTGCCCAGAAAGTCAGCGTTGCCGTCGCCGTTTTCATCGAACGCGTTGACGGTGAGGGTGACCGAGCCCGACACCCGCGCCAAATCGACAGAAGACGGCACCCCGGGAAAGGTGAGCATACCTACGTCGTCAGCGACCGCGTCGACCACGACGCTCGAGACGCCGCTCCCGTAGTTGCCGTTCAACGTCACGGTCGCCACGGGAAAAACCTGCACACTCGCCTTTGCCCCCTTCGCCGGGCGCCCGGCCTGAGTGACAAGGCGTGCTTTCCACACGCTGGCCAGCTCGAGCACCACGAAAGCCCCCAAGTTCGCATTGGCGTTGTTGATCGGAAAATTGCCCGCCGCCGAGGGAATGGTGCCCTGGGCGCTCAAGGTGGCAAAGCCAGCCTTGCCCATCGTCACTTGCAGCGTTGAACCGGCGGGCAGCCCCTTGAAGAAGAAATTACCTTCGGCATCGGTCTGTGTTCGGTAGGGCTGATTGTTGCTGTCCAACCGGCCGGCGACATTGACCGACACGGTGGCGTCAGCGAGCGGCAAGAAGCGGCTGGTCAAAAGCTGCCCCGTCAGAGTACCGACAGGGGTCGACGGGGCGACTTGCGAAATGCTGTTGGGGTCACGAATACCGTCGGCGATACCGTCTCCGTTTTCGTCTTTGGCTCCGCAGGCGGCAAAAACGAAGGCGAGCGCTAGCGCGGCATTTTTCATGAGAGCTCCTGGCGGAATCGAGGGGGGTAAGTAGCGACGTCGAAGCTTTCGCTTGGGCGTGCATTGAAATCAAGGAAATGCGGTGTGTCTCCTACATCGACGTGGGCTACCAATTTCGAGCTGCGGCGCCTTGGCTCGCTATACTCGCACGTCGTGAAGACGACACGCATGTGGTGTTTGTTGGGTGGCGCGTTGTGTGCGTGCGGCCCTTCGGGCAGCGGAGCGGTGGGCGGCATGGGCGGCGAAGTCTGTTTGCCCGAGCGCAAAGTGTGCATCAGCGTGCCGGCGTTGGCGTTGGAGCGCGAAGTGACCTTGCGCATCACCCCGACCGACAACGCACCCGCGGGGCTGATCGGCGAAGCGTGGGACATCGCGCCCACGGGTACGATCTTTCTGAAGCCGGCGACAGTGTCATTCAACTACCAAGACATGCCGATACCCGACGGGGTGGCGACACAGCTCCTTCGCATTTACACGCGGGGGCCCGGTGCCGAAGGCGCCAGCGACGAATGGGTGCCCGTCAACCGGCCAAGAATCAACGCCGTACGGGCTGAGCTCGAAGGTGACGTGGCGCATTTGTCACCCTTTTTCGTCTTGCGGGCCGATCGCTTGCCCGACGGGGGTCTGCCCATTCAAGGCAATGGCGGGCCGGTGATGCCCCCACCGCCGCCTCCGCCACCCCCGTTCGACGCCGGTCGCCCCGACGCGGGCAGGCCCGACAGTGGCATGAGTGACGCCGGCATAAAAGATGGCGGCTTTGACGCCGGTGTGCCTGACGCAGGGCCGCGCGATGCGGGCTTTGATGCGGGAGCTCACGACGCGGGCTTTGACGCGGGCGCTCACGATGCGGGCCCCTTCGACGCGGGGGCCCCCGACTCGGGTGTAGGCGCAGCAGACGCGGGCGCTGATGACGCCGGCGAACCTGACGCAGGTGATAGCGACGCGGGCGCAGAAGTCGACGCGGGTGACCCTGACGCGGGCTAGGCTAAAAGCTCACGCCCGTGGGCTTGGGCACGGGAATCGTCATTGCGATTCGCCCCGCTGGAGCGCCGTACAGCGCTCGATAGATAAAGAGATCAGCCGCCACCTGTTTCACGTAGGCGCGCGTTTCTTTGATGCTGATTTCTTCGACCCACTCATCGAGCGGCAGTGCGCCCCGCGCCGAGGCCCAGCGAAGTACCGGTGTGGGCCCGGCATTGTAAGCAGCGGCGACCAAGACGGGGTGGCCAAAGCGCTCCCACAAAGCAGACAAATACCAGGTGCCAAACCGCACATTGAGCTGCGGGTTGTACAAGTCATCGGGAGCGGGTTGTTCGAGTTTGAGCGCTTGGGCGATGGCGCGGGCGGTGGGCGGTATGACTTGCATCAGCCCACGCGCGTCGGCCGCGCTCAACACCTCGGGGCGAAAAGCGCTTTCACGCCGCATGATTGACCAGGTGAAATAGGGGTCGATTTTCGCTTGGGTCGAAAGTTCCTCCACCGACTCGCGAAATGCGCGTGGGTACATTAAGCCCAAGGCTTCTGGGGCGTGCGCTGAATAAACCGGCCCCCATAGCAGCCGGGCGGCGAGCGCATGGGCCGCTCCATACTCGCCGAGCGCGATGAAGGCGTGACCTAAAGCAATGGCTTCGTCGGGGCCGCGCACTGAAGCGCCGAGTCGCAATGCCTCTTCGTTGGCGTCGCGCAGCAAGCCGGTAGCTGCCAAGGCTTTGGCCAATGACAAATCGACCTTCGGTGCGGTGGTGGGCGTTGAAGGGGGTGACGCAAAGACAGACGGAGGCACTTGCTCCAACTCTCGCAACCGTTCTTGCGAGAGCAGCGAATAAAACGTCGCCGCGTACATTTTGATGATTGCTTTGTATTCTTCGAGCACCACCGGCGACACGTGAGCCCCTGGCGCGGCGCTTTTTTGCAACGCGCGGGTCGACCAGTATTTCGCTTGGGGCACCAAGGGCGACTGGGGGAACTGCTGCGTCAAGCTGATCAGCGTGGCGCGCGCCTCTGCTTGCTGCCCGGCCCGGTATTGCGAATAGCCCTTGAACCAACGTGCTTCGTCACGCTTGCGTGAGGTGGGGTGCCGCGTTTCAAAGGCATCGAACGCAGTGGCCGCCACTGCGTAGTCGCCGTTCTGCATCGAGAGCCACGCTGCCAAGTACGCGGCGTCATCAGCGGGTGCGCTGCGGGGGTACTTTTGATCGATCTCGGTGAAGAGCTTCTGCGCCGTGCGGTTGTCGGCCGCTTTCAGGGCCCGTCGCGCACGCAGCGCCAGTGCTTCGGCGGCGATCGGCTCGGGGCCGGTGAGCGCCATGTTTAGCTGCTCAACGCCTTCATTTTCTTTGCCTTGGGCGAACAACACCTGCGCGGTGATGAGTGCCCGCCAGAATGCATATGGCTTTCGGCCCTTGCCTCTCTGAGCGGGCTCTTTGAGGGCATTGAGTTGCTCCCACGCGCCCAGTGTGTCGCCACCCTCGAGCCGCGCCCGCGCTTGCCACAACGACTCTTCAAAGCTGAGCTGCAAAGGCACCTTGCGCTGCTCGAGCCACGCTTGGGCCAACGCCGCGTGCGGGTGCGTCGGCCATTTCAAAATCACCCGTCGCAAATCAGCCAGCGCCTTGGCGGCGTTTTTGAGCAACGAAAGACAAATGCCGCGTTGATAGAGCAGCTCAGGGGTGGGCGTGGCGGTGATCGCCGCGTCTAAAAATGGCAACGCTTTGGCAGGTGCCCCCAACGACAACCACACTTCACCCAGGCGGGTGTTGATGCGTCGCGTAAGTGCTGGGTTGGCCCCTTTGAGCGCTTGCTCCCACAGTTGAATCGCCGCGGCACCTTGGCCAGACCACGACAACGCTTCGCCTCGGTACCAGCCATAATACGCACCCAACAGCGGCGGCGCAGGCTGGCTGGCGAGCTGTTTGGCGGCCCCTCCTGCGTCGCCCCACGAGAGCATCAGAAAGCCCACCAGCAGCGACAGTCGCTTCTCGTCGCAGTCTTGGCCGCTCGCGGCTGCGCTTTCGCAGGCGCTCAGCTCGTGCTGCGCGGTCGCCAAGGCTTCGGGCCGCTGCATTTGTACGTCTTTGAGCAGCTCCAATGACTGCGCGCGGGCGGTCGCAAGATGTAGCGACACAGCGCTCAACAGCGCGATTCGACCCCACCGGTTTGACTTCTTGAAGTGCACGCTCTAAATCAACACTCGTTTCAACGATGAGAGGAGGGGACCTTTCATTCCACAACCGCGGCAGAAACGATTGTAGCTCAACGCCCGTCATGGCCTAGGTGGCATTGCGCTTTGAACGTGAGACACAGTAGTTTGCCGCGGTCGTTGAACAAAGGGTTTCCGTTTGGGTAGTCGGAGAAGTTCACGTTTTGGGAGGCCGAACCACACATGAAGCCGTTTCCGACGGAGTTGCCGCAGAGCATCAATCCTGAAGCTGGTCCCAAGCGTGCGGGCGTCGAATCGCACCGCAATTTGAACTGCAACCATTACGACAATTGCCTCGATGAGGCGGTTCGCCGTGGGTGGCAGAGCTTTTCTTGCATGAAGTGCCCGTTGTGTACGCTGGCCGCTGCTCCGCAGATGGGCATTGAAGCGTACGCCACGCAGCGCCGCGCCATTTAGCGCAGGTGCCGTAGCAAACTTTTTTAGTATCAATCCTCTGGGATGGGTGAAACCCCTCGCCTTTAGGCGAAGCCTTCAGGAGGGTTTCGGTACGATGAGGGTGTGACAGCATACCGGAAGTCAGCGCACACAGTGTATCAGCTGCA
>JAIBBR010000096.1 GCA_019694575.1 Myxococcaceae bacterium | reverse complement strand
CGCTGTGCGTAAGGGCCCTCACCGCTCGACGCCGTGAAAAGCGCTGCGCGCTACCTTGGCGTTACATGTGCATGTGTAGCCCCAAGCAGCCTTCCCGAAACTTTCGGAGCGGCCCATGGCGAAAGCACTTCAGCGCTACGTGGCAAAACGCAACTTTGACGTGACCCCCGAGCCTTCGGGAAAAGAGCCCCGTCGCGCCTCGGAGCACTTGCGGTTCATGGTGCACAAGCACGACGCCAACCGGCTGCATTACGACATTCGTTTGGAAATGAGCGGGGTGCTGGCGAGCTGGGCGTGCCCGAAGGGGCCGAGCTACGACCCGGCTCAGAAGCGGCTGGCAGTCGAAACTGAAGATCACCCGCTCGCGTACGCTGATTTCGAAGGCCGCATTCCCGACGGTGAATACGGCGCGGGAGACGCCCTGATTTGGGACCAGGGAACCTACGACACCGTGCCTCCCGGCCAAGCCGAGCTACAACGGCGCAAAGGGCACCTGCACTTGCAACTCGAAGGGCAGAAGCTGAAGGGCGGCTGGCACCTGGTGCGCACGCGCACTGAAGGCAAGAGACAGAATTGGCTTTGCTTCAAGGCGAAAGACGGTACCGAGCAGCCTGACTACGACGTTGAAGAAAAACGCCCCGAGTCGGTGAAAAGTGGCCGTCGCGTGACGCGGGGGCCGGTACGCAAGAGCACGTTGCGTGCGGTGCACCCCAAGGCTGAATCGTTGGTGATGAAGATTGCGAGCCCCATGTTAGCGACGCTCGCCGAAGAAGGCAGCGCTCCAGAAAGCCAGTTTCTCTACGAAGTGAAGTACGACGGGTACCGCGCCATCGCCGCGCGCAGTGGCAATGAAGTGGCGGTCGTTTCTCGCAATCAACTCGATTTGACCACCCGCTTTTCCTTTCTCATTCCCGCGTTGCGTAGCGTGGTGACGGGCGAAGCCCTCATCGACGGCGAAGTGGTGGCGTTCGACGAGCACGGCATTTCGCGCTTCGGTCTGCTGGGAGAAGCGAATGTGCCGCACCGTTTCGTGGTGTTCGATTTGCTCTGGCTCGAAGGACAAGACTTGCGCCTGCGCCCGTTGGAAGAGCGACGTGAGTTGCTCAGCTCGCTGGTCGCCAACGCCGATGAGCGCATCGTTCTTGCCGAGCGTATCGAAGGCAGCGAGCGCAGTGCGATAGACACCGCGCGTTCACGCGGGTTGGAAGGCTTGGTGGCGAAGAGGCTCGGTTCGGTGTACCGGGCGGTGCGCAGCCAAGACTGGCGCAAGCTGAAAGTGTCGGGCAACGCCGAGCTGGTGATTGCCGGTTTCACCCAAATTTCCAGTGGCCGCGCTGAAATTGGGGCGCTCTATCTCGCCACGCGCAAGGGCCAGCGTTGGGTGTACGCGGGTAAAGTGGGCACCGGGTTTGACCAACCCATGCGCAAGCGGCTGTGGAAGCTGCTCGAAGCCGACGAAGTTGAAATGGCGCAGATCGATCGCGCGCCTCGGGTGCGCAAAGCCCGTTGGGTGAAGCCGCGGCACTTGGCCCAGCTCGCCTTCACCGAGTGGACACGCGATGGGCGCCTGCGTCACCCTGTGTTTCAGGGGTTGCGCGAAGACAAGCCGGCCACAGAGGTACAGGTAGAAGTTCCACTCACGCATGGCACCAAGGTGCTTTTTCCTCAGTCGAGGCTGACCAAGGCCGATGTGCGTGAATACGTCGAAGCGGTCGCCGAGGTGATGTTGCCGGCGCTGCAGGCCCGGCCGTTGTCGTTTCAGCAATGGCCCCAAGGCATCGGCGAGCCGGGGTTTTATCGGCAGCACGCCGCGTCGGCTCCGAAATGGGTACAGCGGGCCACGGTGGAGCACGACGAGCGCACGGTGGAGCATCTCGTCGTGCAGGGCCGCGAAGACTTGCTGTGGCTCGCCAATCAATCGGCGTTGACGCTGCACATACCGGCGTGCCGCTTGGGCAGCTTAGAAGAAGCCGACTGGGTGGCCTTTGACTTCGACCCCGCGGGTGACAGCATCACCGACACGGTAGAGCCGGCGTTGGCGCTCAAAGGGTTGCTCGAAGAGCTGAAGTTGAAGAGCGTGCCTAAAACGTCAGGCAAGCGCGGCTTACATGTCTTCGTGCCGTTGGCGCCGGGCCACCGCCACGACGAGGTGCACGACTTTGCCGCCGCGGTGTGTGGCGCGCTGGCGCGGCGTTTTGCTGGGCAGGTGACCACAGAGCGCATGAAGAAAAACCGGCATGGGCGGCTTTATCTCGATGCTGATCAGAATGGCCGGCTCAAGACGATGGTGTCGCCATATTCGATTCGTGCCGTAGAAGGTGCTCCGGTGTCTGCGCCGCTTGCGTGGGGCGAAGTGGGCCCCCATTTGCGCGCGGCCGACTTCACCATCAAGACCATGCCCGAGCGCATCAACAAACTGGGAGACCTGTTCGCGGCCGCGTTGGTCACCCCGCAGCATTTGCCCAAGCTCAAAGAGCGAAAGGAGTAACCCCATGGCTCGCCCGATGTGGAAGGGAAGCATTGGTTTTGGTTTGGTGAGCATTCCGGTGGGGTTGACACCGGCGGTGCGCCAGCAAGACGTTCGCTTCAGCCTGTTTCACGATGCCGACGGCGGCCGCATTCGAGAAAAGCGGGTGTGCGAGAAAGACGGCAAAGAAGTGCCGTATGAGCACGTGGTGAAGGGCCACCCAGTTGCGAAAAACCGCATCGTGCTGGTGACGCAAGATGATTTGAAGAAGCTGCGGCCCACGGCCGAGAAGGTGATTGACGTCGAGGCCTTCGTCGAGATTGAAGAAGTCGACCCCGTTTTTTTCGAGCGCCACTACTACGTGCTGCCCGACGGCAAAGCGGCCGAAAAGGCCTATGCGCTCTTCGTGGCGGCGCTCAAAAATGCCCAGAAGGCGGCGGTAGGCCGCATTGTGCTTTCGACCAAGGAGCATTTGGCGCTGGTGCGGGTTTTCGAAGCAGGCTTGATGCTCAGCACCATGGTCTTCAACGACGAAGTGGTGAGTGCCCCTTCTCTGACGCACCCTGCGACGTCGGCGAAAGAAGTGAAAATGGCCGAGGCGTTGATTGAGCAGATGACGGGCCCATTCGAGCCATCGCAGTACCACGACAAGTACCGCGAGAAGGTGTTGGGTTTGATCAAACAAAAGGGCGAAGGCAAGTCGGTGGTGATGCCCGAGCCCCCAGTGCGAGAGCAATTCACTGACTTGTCCGATGCTTTGGAGCGCAGCTTGGCCACCGTCAAGGGCAGGGGTGAACGCGCCCAGCCCCATGCGCGGGTGCGCGAGGGGCACAAGCCGCGGCAGCGGGCCCGCGCGCGGGGTCGATAGCGAGCGGTTTCGTCAAACAGTCAACGCCGAAGCATGGCTTAAGACCGTCGGCGGTGAGGTGAGTGAAGCCATGCACACCCCATGTGCACCGTTTCACAAAGGTCGTGGTTAAGAGCCGCGGCTTTCGCTTCGAGGGCGGTCGCGGTATGCAGCGGCCTTCTCGTGCGTGACCTTTCAGCCATGACCCCGCCTGTTGTTCCTGCGCCCGGTGCTTCGGCGCCACTTGACGTGGCCGAGGTGCGCCGCGCGATCGCCCTGCTCGAATCTATCGTTGGCGATCGCACGCTGCTCACCACCCTGACCGAAGGTGACCGGCTGGCGCTGCTCAGTGCCGCGGGCCGGGTGGCGCAACCTGAACGTGACGCACAAGCGCGGCTTGCCAAGGCGGTGCGCCGCGGTCGCCGACAAGCGAAGCAAGAGCATGACCGGGTGCTGCGCGCCACCACCGAAATTCGCGCCGCGCGTTCGCAGGCCGTTTTCACCGCGCCGGCACAGAAGGCGCTGCCCCCTAAAAACCGGCCGATACGTGAGCTGAAAAACCCCCGTGCTTGCTACGTCTGCAAGACCGAGTTCACCCAGCTCCATTTCTTTTACGACGCGATGTGCACACCATGTGGCGACTTCAACTACGGCAAGCGGTTTCAGCGTGCGCCGCTCGATGGCAAGGTGGCGTTGATTACCGGCTCACGTGTGAAAATTGGCTTTCAAGCGTCGCTCATGCTGCTGCGTTCAGGCGCGCAGGTGATTGCCACCACCCGGTTTCCCAATGACGCCGCCGAGCGTTACTCACGCGAGCCCGATTTTCTCGAATGGAGCCACCGGCTCAACATTCACGGCCTCGATTTGCGCCATGCGCCCAGCGTGGAGCTCTTCGCCCGGTATGTAGAGTCGGCGTACCCGCGGCTCGATATTCTCATCAATAACGCGGCCCAGACGGTGCGGCGGCCTCCCGGCTTCTACAGCCACATGATGGCATCAGAACTGAAACCGGTGAGCGCGCTGTCGGCCTCGGCGCGGCCGTTACTCGCCGGGCACTTGCGCTGCATCGGCACGGTGCACCCTACAGCGGTGCTGCCACAAAGTGGGGCTGAGGCGACGTTGGCGGTGACTTGGCGCAGTGACGACGCGGCGCTCGGTATTCATTCGTCGGCGGCGCTGTCTCAAGTGCCCTACGCTTGGGAACAAGCGGGCGATGCAGAAAGGGTTTTTCCCCAAGGTCGGCTCGACGCTGACTTGCAGCAAGTCGATTTGCGCAGCGTGAATACTTGGCGGCTGACCTTGGGCGAAGTGGCTACCGCCGAAATGCTTGAAGTGCACTTGGTCAACGCCGTGGCGCCATTCATTCTCTGCGGCAAGTTGAAGGGGTTGATGGCACGAGACCGTCGTGAGCCGGGGCACATCGTCAATGTCTCGGCGATGGAAGGCAGCTTCTCGCGTGGCACCAAGACCGACAAACACCCGCACACCAACATGGCGAAGGCGGCGCTCAACATGATGACGCTGACCTCGGCACCTGATTACGAGAAGAGCAACATCTTCATGAACGCGGCCGACACTGGCTGGGTGACTGATGAAGACCCGGCGGTGCATGCCGACCGCAAATTGAACGAGCTCGACTTTCAGCCTCCGCTCGACATCGTCGATGGCGCGGCCCGGGTGATTGACCCGGTCTTCAATGCCATTCATACCGGCGAGTATGTGCGCGGTTTGTTTTTCAAAGATTACAAACCAACCCATTGGTAATGGAGGCGCAAAAGCGCGTCAGCTGTTGGCTTGCTTTTCGAAGTATTGAAGATCGATGAACAGTGAGGCCGCGACAATCAGCGCGCGTTCTCGGCCTTGCACCGCCGGCGTGAAGGCGACGCGAAACTTGTCGCTGTCGGTGAGCGCCTCGCGCAAAAGCCCGCCCCATTTCTTTTCGACGCGTGCCACTTCGGCGCCGCCCCGAAAGAAGGGGAAAGTCCACACTTTGAAGAAACCCGAGCGCATTTCCATGACCAGGCGGTTATCGGCGTCGAGCACGTCGAAGCGTTTGCTGAAGAAGGCCCAGCGCTGCTGCAGCGCGCCCAGGTAAGTGCCGTGGGCGTCGAACAACTCGACGCGTTGAAAGAAAAAGCGAAAGGGGTGGTGGGCGCGAAAAAGCGGCTGGCGTTGCGTATCGAAGAGGTGAATGTCGAATACGCGCCAGTGGCCCAGAAAGTAGCGGGCCAAAACCGCGAGCAAGCCTTTGCCTTGTTCGGCGGCGTAACCGACTTCGGTGCCTTGCACGTCGAGCAGCGCGTACTTGTTGCGCGTCTCGAAGCCGAAGAGCTCGGCCAACTCGCGGCGCTGCACGATGAACAGCTCGTTGTGGGCGTCGAAGTTCATTTTCTAAAGCAGCAGCCGCGCCGCCTCCTTGGGGCTGGAAGTGACGTGAAAGAAGTCGAGGTCTTCGGGGTTGATGTAGTTGCGCGATGGGTCGAGCATGGTTTTCTTTATCGCCGCCTTCACCTGGTGAAATTCTCCGGTGGGGTCGAAGACGACGATCGGCATCGGAGGAATTTTTCGAGTCTGTAAGTCACACAAGGTGGTGAAGAGCACAGCGAGGCTTAAGGCCCCATCAGGTACGATGACCAGACCTTTGCTATTGCTGATCAGCAGCTCGCGCAGCACCAGCACATCGTTCACTTTGATCGGGTCGGTGCCGGGTGTCGTGGGTGTGTCTTTGCCCAGAGCAAACGCTTGCACGTCGCGTTGAGGTGCAGCGCGGTTCACGCCTTTGAGCACCGCACGGTCGACGAGTGGAGAGCCTCCGAGGCGCACGGTTTCGCCGCCGCGGTTGAGCTCGGCAGCCAGGGCTTCCAAACCCTTTTGTGCTTGTTGTGAACGAGCGCCGTTGCCTCCCACGAAGCTGAAGGCTTTGGGCTTGCCGTCGAGGGCGACCAGGCCTGCTTCTAAGTCGGCGCGCATGCGTGCCACCACGGCGTACGGGTTGGCTTTGCTGCCGCCCAGCCCGCGCACGCCGGTTTTTATCGCCGTCACCAGCGTGTCGACGTTGGTATGAATAGCGGAGAGGTCGCCCCGTTCGGTGCCGGTGACGAACGGTTCAAAGGCTTTGTTGAGTATGTGAAAGAAGTTGTCTGGCGCTCCGAAGAAGAGCCGGTCGTTCATGTCGCGGTTCGTCTTTTGGGCGATCACCGAAAAGTACTCGGCCAGCGTTCCGAAGCCGCCCGGCGTGGCGATGTGCTCGGTGGTGTTGCGAAACAAAAATTCCATGCGGTGCAGAAAGCGCCGAAACGTTGTCAGCCGGCCCAGAAACTCATTGGGCTTCTGCTCGAAAGGCAGCTTGATGTTGCCCCCGTTGCGCTTGGGGACCGCGGCTTTGCTCTTCTTCCCCGTCCAGTTGGGGCGTGTGGTGGGTTTGGTGCGACCAGGCGTTTCGTAAGCCCAGGCTTGCGCCCGGGCATGGCCTCGCATCACCGCTTCCATCGTACCGTGGCTGCCGCCGTCGATCAGCGATTCGCGCACTTCGAAAAGTTTTTGGCCAAGCCGATCAGCAAAGGCAAAGTCAGCGCTGCCCTGTGCTCCGGGAGTCACTTTCGACCGTGCGCTGCCGAGCACCGAGACTGCGTCGCCCCACTGGGTGAGAGCGCGGGCCAAGGTGACACCGTCTCGGTGCAGGTCTTTGAGCAGCGCGCGCAGGCCCGGGTCTTTGAGCACGGGGCCTTTGAGTCGAACGGCTTTGGAGCCAGGAGAAACGCGAACGGGGCGAAGGCCGATGGGCATAGGGGCGAGAAATGAAAAGCTACCACTGACATTCGTTTGTTTTGGTGATGCCCACCGCAGTTTTTCTCAAAAGCGTTGGGAACATGCCCTCTAAGGTTAACGGGCACACACACCAATGGGTGGAAACAATTCGAGCTCGCGTTCAACTTTGCACCCCGGCTCGTCGCGGTAGCGAATTCCGGCGTGTTCGAGCCTCCACTCAATTGGAGCGCGCCCAAGCTGGCCTAGCCGAAAGAAAAGCGCGGTGCCCTCAGAGGCCCGCAGCACCTTGAGTTGTGCGCTCAGCTGTGCACTCTTTTCGATTGCTTCGCTGCAGTGAACCCACCCCGCTAGAGCGCTGTTGACGAACAATGTGGTGACGCAAAGCGCGCTGAGTACACGCAAAGGTCGTGAAGTAGCGAGCAGCCCCCAGAATGCCAAAGTGCAAGGCACTAACCACTGCTGCGGCACAAGTCGAGCCCACCAAGCCGCGGGATTAATGGCGACTGAAACCATCACACCCAGTGTCAATGCGAACATCGCTGTACGCCACTGCCGGTCTTGCCAAAACATGACGAGACCAATTCCCACCGCGACCAAGGTAGTGATAGCAAAGAGTGGCCCCATGCCACCGTAGCGCGTATCGGGCGAACGCATGGCGGCAAGCTCGCGGTAGCGAACTTGCCAAGGCCACTTGAACTGCGGGCCGATGCCTTCACTGTCGGCTGAAGTTCGGGAAAAGAAAGACAGCGCGAATCGTGATGCCGCATTGTACTCCAAAAAGTGGGGAACCGTTTGATTACGAATGACGTCCACCGCGCCTTCGCCCTTCAGCGGGTAGAAGCTGTGGCCGTGCCGCTGCGCGTTGGTGATGTATGGGTTGAAGCCGACGATTCCTACGGCGAGTATCAAAGTCGCGGCGCTTGCCAGTACTGCTCGAAAGCGAGCACGCTCTGTAAACCAGACATAAGTGGTGAAGGTGGCGAGCGCAACCGTGACGTAAATCAACCCGGTGAACTTTAGATTGGTGACGAAAATTCCGCTGCTCATTACTCCCAGCCAGGCCAGGTGTCGCCCGCGAGATGCTGACACCATGAAAGCAATCAATGATGTGAGACCCATTGCGAGCAAACCATCGACATAGAAAGTCATCAGCTGCGAAAGCGCTACCGGGTTCGTAGTCGCTAACAGTGCTCCAATGCATGCCTTGGTGGCGCTGAATTCCAGGGCGAGCAGAGCGTGTAAGACAGAAAAAAACGTAAGCAGCAGTAGAAAGCCATTGAGCGCTTTTCCGGCCTCCAGCTCATGGGTTAACTGCAGCACCACGTTGCCGACCAACCAGGAAGCTTTGGGGTAGAAGTTCACCCACATGTCTTCTGGGTAAGTGCTTAACTCCGCGCTACCAACGGGGTTCCATCCCTTCGCCAGCTCAAGTATCCCGAGTTGGTGATAGGTCATGCCGTCCCAAAAGAATTCGTAGGCCGAAAGGGCCGCCGCGAACGCTGCTATACCCATGGCGATGAGCGTGCCGGCCGAAAGCGCAAGCAAAGCCCATTGAGAACGTAGACAGGTGTAGAGAATCACTGCCCACGCCAGGGTAGCAATACTTAAGGCAACAGCGATTGAGGGGGCAGGTGAACCGGGGCTCACGAGAAAGCCAGCCGACAAGACGATGAGCAGTGTTCCGATAAAGGCCCAACCGGCAAAACTAACGGCCGCCACGAACTGCTCAAGACGTCCAAGCGTTGGTAAGGGCTGAGAGAACAATAGCGTGGATCCTGGGCCTCTTCCGGCGCTTAAATCGGTAGCCTACGAAACATCGTTCTCTTACCTTATTGTTAGCTCGGCGATCCCGTTCATACCCTCGAGAGCCGTTCGTTCTTCGCCTAATTAATTTTTTATTTTTTTCAGTAAATTTATGAAGCGCTTGGTGTTTCGGCTGTTGTGTCTGACATTTCGTCAGGGGTTCGGAGCCACAAGCGCATGCTTCGACTCAACGCCGCGTGCAGTTGGATCTGTCGGGTGACGAGGAGAACGGTCAACGATTTGCCAAGTGAACTCCTGAATATTTTCGCTCCTCAAATCGAAAGTCTGCGGAAAACGGTCTTCTTTACTTTCTTCTTTGCCTGGCGGTATCGATTCAGCGGTGCGCTTAAAAGAGCTTCGACCTTCTTGTCGATGGGCCCCGCTTTCTGCTCCAAAGTCCAACCCCAGACGATGGGGGCGTAACCGAAGCGGCGTGATTGACGAATCAACGCGGCCTTGCTGCGGCCGGCGACTTGCTCGAGCGGGTCGCCCAACCAGGTGCCTCCAAAATAGTCATCGAGTACCGAGAAGAGCTCGCGCACGGCTTGTTGACGCGGGTACCCGTGCAACACGCGCAAGCGTCCCAGCCACGAGACGCAGTGCCGCACCGTGTAAAACATCAGCTCCTGCTCGTACGCGCGGAACGCGAATTTAGCGCGGTAGAAGTCGAGCGCATCACGTAACGCGGGAATCACATTAAGCACGCGTTTGTCTGTTTGTTTGAGTGACTGGGTAGGGCGAGTGACGTCGTAGTTGTAGAGTTCGCGGTTGATGTAAAAAATGCGCTCCGCCATTAGGTACGACTTCGGGGCAAAATTGACGTCCGCGAAAATGATGCGCGGTAAAAAACGCAGTGACTCGTCGTTGAAAAGCTCTCGTCGATAAATACGGGCGCATGGAGTAGCCCAAGTTTGAAACAGCCGGCTGCGGTCTTGATCGTCAAGTAGTTTCTCGCGATCGACACCGAGCTCGATGGGCACGTGTTTGTCTGTATGCGCGGCGAAGATGTACTTCAAGTTGCCCATTAGCATGTCGGCTTCATGCGTCTCGGCCTTGTCGAACATGAACTCGCAGGTGTCATGATCGAGAAAGTCGTCGCCATCGACAATCATCACGTATTTGCCAGTAGCCCGCTCGATGCCGAAATTGCACGCCGAACCGTGGCCACCGTTGGGCTTGGTGAATGTTTTGAATCGGCCTTTGTTCTGGCGCACGAAATCTCCAATCAACATGCGCGTATCGTCGGTGCTGCCGTCGTCGACCACCAAAACCTCGACGTCTTTCAGCGTCTGTTTGGCGAGCGATTGAAGACAACGTTCGACGTACAGCTCCAAGTTGTACATCGGCACCACGATTGAAATGGCGGGCTGACTCATGACGGCCTCCGTGACGAAGCGGGCAACCGGGGGCGTCGGCCAGCAGCGCGGTTCGCAGGCGCGCGGGTCGACTCAGGCAGCGCGGGCGCGGGATCTTTCCGCAACTGAGGCAGTATGGTCACCGGTCGTTTCAGACTGCGTTGCAGGTCAGCACCCAGCGCGCCGTTAATGGCGCCGTAAATCACTCTGGTCATTTGCGCGGCGACAGCTTCACATGTGTACGGCAACCAGCTAATGCTGTTTTGCGGCACTTTGCGGTCGATGTAGCGTTTGAGCACGTAAGCAATGCGGTCGGGCTTCAGGTCGGCCGTGAGGTTGCCGCTCTCATGTAGAATGTCGGTGGTGGGCCCCTCTTTCATGGTGATGCCCATGATTGGCCGATTGGCGCCCATGTAGTCGGTCAGTTTGCCGGGAAAAAAGGGGTTGAAGCTTAACCCGTCAATATTTTTGTCGAAAATGCCATCGATCAACACCAACGCATCGGCGCGCTGCATCAGCTCCAAGCTTTGCAGGTAAGGCACGCCTTCTTCGAGGCGCACGTTAGAGCGGTGCCGCATCGACGCGTGCACGTTGAGATCATGCGAGTAATAGGGGCCGCCGTAGAAAAGAACCTCGAAGCGATCTTTGTACTCGGGGTACACCTCGATCAGGCGCTCCACTCCGCGGAGCAAAGGCTCGGCGGTGCGCTTCACGTGGTACAGCGTGCCCAGATGCATGAAGGTGAAACGCCCGTTGCGCACCGTGTTGTGCCGGGTTGGAAACATGGCCGGGTCGAAGCAATGAGGAATAACCACTGCCTTGTCAGCGTACGCCTCCAATTCGCCGGTGAACATCAGGCGCTTTTGGTAGTCGTTGTTGCAGATGATGAGGTCTGCCTTCTTGAGGGTTAGCGCCTCGGTTTCGATGTCTTCGTCAACCAGAGGGTAGTTGTCGATGTATTTGATGTACGGGTTCTTGGTGAAAAGGTCGCCGAAATACGCGACCCACGGAGTCTTTGGCGCGAGCTGCTTGCACTGCCAAGCTACCGCATGAGACGGAATCTCGTTGGAATGTGAAATGATGAAGTCGTAGCTGTTGCGCCGCTCTTTGAACAATTCCACAGCGGCGGTGGCGAACTTTTCGCGGGTTTCAAGCGTGCGCGGGTTGAGGTGGTCAGCTTTGACTTCGAAGCGCTCGATAGTGGCGCGGGTGGTGAACTGCAACAGGCGTTGGTCGGGCTTTTCGCGCTGCAATTGCACTAAGTCATAGTGAAACGGCGTGTCTTTGATGCGCTTGTAGAAGTCGAGATCTGCCGACCCTGAATACGGTGAAAAAAACCAAGACAATGCGAAGCCACGTAACTCTGTCGGCATGGTGTTTCGTTTAACTCCCTGGGCCGCTGAGCGAACCGCACGGACCCATTCGTCATGTGATGAAGAAGCTTTACGAGGAAGAATGAGGTGAAGGCAAGCGAGGGTCAAACCGTCTTCGCAGGCCATGCTTTCGCGACACCCAACCGTGTGGCCAGCGTTTTTGCCTCGATGATGTTGTCTTCAATGCTGCAGTAGGTCCACCCGCCGTAACGGCCGATAGAATACACCCCGAATTCGCTGAGCTTGTGGCTGTGGCCTAAAAACGCAGCCGCCGACTGCCGGGTGATGTGCACGTACGCGGGGTTCATAAGCACCGAGTGCTCGGCGACCAACTTTTGGCTGGTGACAATGCCTTCGCGTTTCAGGCCGCGCAGCACTTCTTCGCGTGTTGCTTCGACGTCGACGGCGGCGTCTTTGGGGAAGCCCACTTCGACATAAAGACTCATGCGTGGGGCATCGAAAATGTTGTCGTAAAACCCGATTCGGTAGAACGCCAACGAGCGATCGGGAAAGTATACCCAGTGCACGTTGCGCGGGCCCTTGGTGTCAAAGCCCAGATTGAAGACCAGCACCTGGTTCCACGTGAAGGCTGAAGCATCATGTGGCACTTTGGCGAGTTCGAGCAATGCGGGAAAAGGAGCCGACGAGACCAGCCGCTCGAAGTGGTACTCGCACTTGTTGGTGCGCGCGATTTTCTTGGAGAGATCAATCGCCTCAATCGACTCGCCCAAGCGAATCGCCGACGGCTCAACCTCGCTCGCCAGCGCCTTCACGTATTCAATCGCGCCGCCTTCGGGGTAGGTGAAGGTCGCGTTGTAGGTGGCGTTGTCGGGCCGCTTCATGTTGCGCACGATGTCGGTCAAGTCAGCGTGGGGAAAGAATCGCCCCATCGCGTCGCGGTCGAGCGCGGCCAAGTCAGTGGCGTACAGCTTCTCGTTGTACGGAATGAGAAATTTCTCGGCGATGCTCCGGCCGAAGCGTGCGTAGAGCATTTCTTTGAAGTTGTTTTCAGACAGCGCCGGCTGACCGGCTGCGCGCGCGAAATACAAGTCGTGCAGGCAGTCAATGAACTCTTCTTGGGGCAATTGGTGAATGTTCTTCTGAAAGGGAAAATCGATGGAGCGCCCCTTGTACGCGATGTTTGACACCTTGTTTACGGTGCGAACCGTTTGCCCCGGCATGCGCTGTCGCAGCCACGCTTCGATGTGGGGGTTCTTGAAGTGAAAGAAGTGGCCCGAGTAGTCCCAGGTGAAGCCCTCTTTGCGCACCGTTTTGCAGTAGCCGCCAATTTCAGAGTCGCGCTCGAGAATCAGCAGGTCGCCGCCTTTGCCGATAGAAGCCGCGGTGGCGAGGCCTGAAATGCCGGCGCCGACGATCAGGGTTTCGACGTGAGTGTTCATTCGGACGCGGCTCTTATCAGGACTTCACTACCTGCGCATGTCGTAGCAATTGCTCGACTCGCCGCGTCCACGTGTTTCCTGCGATGAAGGCTTGAGGGTCGAAATATGCCGCTAAGGGCGTGGCGCACAACCGGCCGAACTCGGTCACCGAATGGGCGATCGACACGCCCGGGTAGCCGCGAATTTCTGGCAAGTCGGTGGCTACCACCGGCTTACCCATGAAGAGGTACTCGAAGACTTTAATGGGCGACACAGCAGTCGAGACTTTGCCGGGCGCGAAGGGTAGCAGCGCGATGTCAGTGTGTGCGAGATAAGCAGGCACTTGCTCAATCGAACGGGGCCCCAGCGCGCGCACATTGGGAGGCAACCGGCGGCGCGGCGGGCAATCACCAATGAGGTAGATGAAGTCGTCAGGGCATTCGGCGGCGGCTGAGCGAATGTGCTCCCAGCTGAACCAGTCGCCGTAGAGCGAGCCGACGTAGAGCAGTGCGCGTTTGCCGGCCTCGAACTCGGCCGGCTTGGCATGCTTCGCTGCCGGTCGAAAGAGCTGCTCGTCGGCGGCGTTGGGCACGTAGAGCGCGTCCGCGCGGCCCCGTGCTTGAAGCACGTCGACGAGCGATCGAGCGGTACCTGCCACCACGCGAGCGTGGCGAATGAATTCAGCCGCGGTGTCTTCGCTGAACCAGCCGTCGCCGAGTGTCGTGTTCCAGTCGTCAATCAATTCGAAGACGGTGGCGAGGCCCGTTTTGTTGCACGCTTTTAAATACGGCAGTAGCGCGGGGTGGGGCGCTTCGAAGAGGACGACGGCGTTCTTACCCGCGGCGTCGAGCACCGCTTGTGGAGTGGTGTCGTCAATCGACAGGTGCCGCAAACCGGGTCGCGAGACGTTGCTTTTTTGATGACGGCCAAGCGCGAAATCAAAGCGCTCCAAGAGGTGCACGTAGATGACCCGGTGACCTTGCGCGGTGAGCGCGCGGGTTAGTTGGGCAGAGCGTTGGCCGCCTCCCACGTCGTCGAAAGGCACGAAGGCGAAAACGACGACCGTTGGAGCTTGGGTGCCTTCATTCGCTGCGAAGGAAATCGGCTGTACCGGAGCTTGGTTGTCAAGGAGCCGCGTCAGTTGCTGCTTGAAATCGGTCGATAAGTTTTTCCAGTTCGCTTGAAGGCGCTCAGCGCGGGTACGGGTCTCACCCATGACTCCTCGCAGTGGTTGTGTCAATTTCCACGAACGGCTCTGTTCCATCGCCTGCTTTTCGACCAACAGAGTGGCTTCGCGGTCTTCTGCCGCCCACAGGGCTTGTTTCGTTTGCGCAAGCTCTGCTGAGCGCACCCGGTGTGGCAATACATCTGTGATGGCGAGTGCTTTCACTTCCGCCAGGGTAGAGTTCGCATAGACGAGCGTGCTTACGTCAGTCGCCATTTCGATATGGACCAGCACCAGCGCACCCGGAAGCACCCAGGAAATCTTGGAGAGCACAGGTTCAGTGCCGAGCAGCACCAATATTTTCTGAGCACGTAACGCGAGTTGGGGTATCGGCTCGGCGAAATGGGGGACAAGCGCAACGACGATGTCGTACGAGCCTCCAGATTTCAGAGTGGGTGGAGTCGCTGTGAGACCGAGGTGAGCTCGAACTTGCTCCGCGTGCACGTGCGAAGCGGCAACAATACTCGACACATTTTCGCGCAGCAGCTTCTGCACCCAGGCAGGTAATGAAACCCGACGGAGCGGAAAATCACGAGGCATTGTACTCATTGCGTCGTTCATACCCAGCCACCTTTCAGCCGACAATTATGTAAAGCCAGACACCTCGGCTATGAGCTTGCCATGCTGGTTTTTTCGCTGGTGAAGAGCCTCTATAAGAAGACGGTCGACCCGCTGTTGGCGTTGGCGTTGACCTTCGAGCGTAAGCGCATTTACGCGGCGCTCTCAGAGCGCATGGACACGTTGTTTCAAACCATGGACCAACGGCAGCATGCGCTCGAAACCGACTTACTCAGAGTGATGGAGCGCCTCGACACCGCGCTGGGCACCGCCGAGAGCGCCTCGAAGACCCGTGAAGCCGTGCTCGCCCAACACGCTGAGCTCGAAGACTTGCGCCGCGAAGTGAGCGCTTTGCTCGAACGGGTACAGAAAGCGCGCCGCGACACGGCGGCCTAAAAAACCATGCGCCTTGCCTTCGTAAGCCCGTTGCCTCCCGCGCCCAGCGGCGTGGCTGACTACAGTGCCGAATTGCTGCCGCTGCTCGCTGACCGCGTGGAGCAGGTGCAGGTGGTGATACCTTTCGATGGGCCCGCTCCGGTCATCGCGGAGCATTCGCGCTTGACGTTGGTGAGCGAGGCACAGTTCGTCGCCACCGCTGAAGCACAAGGCTACGACGCGGTTATTTATCAACACGGCAACAACGAGATGCATGCCTTCGTGCACCGACTGTCGCAGCGTTTCCCCGGGGTGAGCGTGCTGCACGACGGCGTGCTCCACCATTTCGTGGCGCACCAGCTGTTGGCGCAGTCGCCGCAAAATTGGGTTGAGTACACCAAGGTGCTCGAGCGTGCTGAGGGGCCACTCGGCCGCCGCTTCGCGCAGTTGCGTGAGCAAAACCTCACCGCGCCGTGGCAGGTGTTTCTTCTGCCGCTCTTGGCACCCATCGTCAGCGCCAGCCGCGCGGTGTTGGTGCACGGCGCCGCCGTCGAAGCAGCGCTGCGTCGAAAGTTCCCCCACACGTTGCTGCGGCGGGTGCGGCACCACTACAGCCCGTTGCCCGAACGTTTGGCGAAGCTCACCCAAGCCCAAGCGCGCGCACGGTTGGGCCTGCCGCGTGACGCCTTCATCGTGGGCAGCTTCGGCTTCGTCACCCCTTCGAAACGGGTAGAGCTGGCGTTGCGCGCCTTCTCGCACGCCTATAGTCAACTCGGCGAGGCGCACTTCGTGGTGGTCGGCAAGCGGCTCGAATTCGACGAGCACATCGTCGATGAATTGGGTCTTGCTGCACGCGTTCGGCTCACAGGCTCGGTGCCGCTCGAAGATTTTCTCACGTATTTAATCGCCGTCGACGTGGTGGTGAACCTGCGTTACCCGTACTCGGGTGAGTCGTCAGGCAGCTTGATGCGGGCCTTGGGCGCGGGCAAGGCGTGCGTGGTTTCGAAAACCCCGTTGGCGGCAGATTTTCCCGAAGATGTGACGGCGACGGTGCCTGTCGGTGCAGGCGAAGTGGCGGCGATTGCGCGCGCCTTATTGACGCTGCAGCGCGACCCTGAAAAACGAAAAGCACTTGCAGAGCGGGCCGCGCGGTTTGCCCGTCATGCTTGCTCGCTGGAGCAGTCGGCCGACGCTTACTTGGCGATAACGCGGGCGATGCTGGCTAAGGGTAAAGAAGCTGAGCTTGCCGCGTTGACGGCTGCACTCGAGGCCGCGGCTGACGATGAAGACCGTTTGCGTTGGCGCCAAGAAAGCGCCGCGCAGCCGGTGTGGGAAGCCTTGACCGCGCTCAGGCGCTGGCAGGTAAAAGACGTGGTGGTGGTGGGCGAGCCGATAGAAGTGAGCACCGTGCTCTCGGCTGAACTGGGCAACCACGTGCGTGTACACCCGTGGAACGAAGGCGCGCCCACGCCGCTGCTCAAAACCGCCGACGCCGCGGTGGTGTTGGCCTGGCACCGTGACTTTCTTGGCCCACGCGATGCGCAAGCCGCTCGCTGGGTGTCGTCTGCCGAGCGGCGGCTGCAAGTCGTGCCGGGCCGTGGTGCGGTGTAAACGCGGCGGTTCTTGAGCTTCGTTCATGTTCGTGGTGAACGCTGGGCGCAACGCATGAAAAAAACCGTGTTGTTCGTCTGTGGTACCCGGCCCGAGGCCATCAAAATGGCGCCGGTGGTGAAGGCTTTTGCCGCGCACCCCCAAGCCTTCGAAGCGCGGCTGTGTGCCACTGGTCAGCACAAGCAAATGTTAGAGCAGACGCTGCGCTTCTTTGGGCTGACGCCTGACGTCGACTTGGCGATTATGAAGCAAGGTCAGACGCTGTACGACGTCACCACCGCGGTGCTCACCGGCATCGGCGACGTGATTAAGAAGTTGGCTCCCCAGCTGGTTTTCGTGCAGGGCGACACCACCACGGCCCTGGCGGGCGCGCTGGCGGCGTTCTACGAAAAAGTACCGGTCGCCCACATTGAAGCGGGGCTGCGCACTGGCGACAAAATGGCGCCCTGGCCTGAAGAGATGAACCGGCTTTTGGTGTCACGCCTGTCTGACTTTCATTTCGCGCCCACCGAAGCGGGCCGGGCGCACTTGAAGGCCGAGAACGTCACTCGAAATGTGCACGTGGTGGGCAACACAGTCATCGACGCGCTCTTCGAATGCGTGCGCATCGTCGAGCGCGATTACGACGAAGCGTTCAAAAAAGAGTTTTCGTTTTTAGACCCCAGCAAGCAACTGATTCTGGTCACCGGCCACCGCCGCGAGAGCTTCGGTGAGCCATTCGCTGAAATCTGTCGTGCGCTCGCTGACATCGTGCGCCAATTTCCCCGTGTGCAGCTGGTTTACCCCGTGCACCTAAACCCCAACGTGCGTGCCCCTGTCGATGCGATTTTGCGCGGGCTCAACCGCGTGCACCTGCTCGAGCCCTTGGAGTACCCGAAGTTGGTATGGCTGATGAAACGCTCGCACTTCATCATCACTGACTCGGGCGGCATTCAAGAAGAAGCGCCGTCGTTGGGTAAGCCGGTGTTGGTGATGCGCGAAGTCACCGAGCGGCCCGAAGGCATTGCCGCCGGTTGCGCGCGCTTGGTGGGCAACCGCCGCGAAAGCATTTTGAACGGCGTGAAAGAGCTGCTCACCGACACCGCTGCCTACACCCGCATGGCGAAGACGGCCAACCCCTATGGCGACGGCACTTCGTCGCAGGCCATCTACGACATTATTTCTCGAGACTTGCCGTAGCGCTTCGAGCCCAAAGTGGTCGCGCTTTTCCCCACATTGCGTTTTTGGGGAAATGACGTTTACGGTGCCGCGTTTCGAAAAACCCATCATGTTTTCTGCTCTGTCACTTTGCGCCGCGCTCTGTCTGAGCCAAGCGCCCACTGCCATCACCGAGAAGCCACCCGAGCCCGTTTCGCTTTCGAGCAACGCGCACGCGCCGACCGCCTTTCGGGGAGCATTGGCGTTGACCGCCGCGTCAGCGGCCGTTGTCGGTTCGGGCGTCGCTTCGTATTACCTGGGGCGCGCGTGGCCGCAGTCTCGCTACGAAGAGTTGGGTTTGCCGGTGCCGCTCGCGGTGTCGGGCGGCTTGGTGATTGCGATGCTGTCGAACTTGGTTATCACCCAGCTGTTGGTGCCCGAATGCATGCGGCTCGCTGACGACGGCTTCATGAAAGGCGACACCTGGGAAGCACGGCTCAATGGTTTGCGGTGGGCGAAGTGGCCGGCGCTGGCCTCGTTGGCCAGTGTGAGTGTGCTGATTGCCGGCAGCGCGATTGAGAGTAGAAATTTCGGCAACGGCCAAGCGCTGATTGCTGGCGGGCTGGTGGGCTTTCTTGCGTCATGGCTGGCGTACGTCATCGTCGACGTGTGGGGCACCTATCGCGGCTATGTCGATTCACGGCACGAGCGAAGGCCTTTGTGGTGAAGAAATTTTCGCGCCGCGAGGTGTTGGCGAGCACCGGCGCCTTGGGCTTGGCGTCGGCGTGCGGCGGGTTGCTGGCGGGAGAACCTGCGGCGAACCCGCTCTTTCCACTCGATGTGGCGGCGGGCGATGTCGGCCCTGATTCAGCCCTGTTGTGGACCCGATATACCGGCGGCCAGTCGCTGCTGCTCAAGGTGTGGGAAGACACTGCCCTGCCAGGCGTCATTCCGTTAGATGTCGCGGTGTCACCGGGTGCCGAAGGCATTGTGCGCGCCGACGTGACGGGGCTGACGCCGGGTAAAAATTACCGCTACGCGTTCATCGAGAAAGACGGTGAACGAGAAGTTTCAGAGAGCCCGCAAGGCCGTTTTCGCGCCGCCCTGGCGCCCGACGCGTTAGAGCCCTTGCGTTTCGGGGCGGTGTCGTGCACCGAGCAGAACCATTCGCTCGACACGTTGTTGCGCGCTGGCGAGCGCACCGACCTCGACGCTTTCTTCATGCTGGGCGACACCGTTTATGCCGATTCAGCCAACACTTTCGAGCAGTACAACGGCATTTGGCAGCGCTCGCTAAGCCTCACCGGGCATCGCGTGATGCGCCGTTCGACGAGCATGATTGCCACGTGGGACGATCACGAGTTCGACAACAACTGGGGCGGTGACACGCTGCCCAAAGAACGTATCGAAGCGGCGGCCAAGGCGTTTTTTCTGCATCAACCGGTGCGCTACGATGAAAAAAAGCCCACCCGCGTGTGGCGTTCTTTGAAGTGGGGCAAGACGGCCGAGGTTTTCGTGCTCGATGGCCGCGGAGAACGCGACCGTGCCCGCGGCCAATACATTTCAACTGAACAGATGGCGTGGCTGAAGGCCGGCCTGAAAGAAAGCCCCTGCGCCTTCAAGGTGATTTTGAACAGCGTGCCGATTGGTCGCTTCGGGGGCGCCATTTACACGTTGTTTGCCAGCGATCGCTGGGAGGGTTTTCCTGATCAGCGTGACGAGATTCTTTCGCACGTCGACAGAGAAGACATTCGCGGTGTGCTCTGGGTATCAGGTGATTTTCACTTGGCGTGCATGGGCCGGGTGTCGATGAGCGGCCCTGGCAGCAAAGCGATTGAAGTGTTGGTCGGCCCCGGTGCGCAAGACGCGAACCCTTTGCCTTCGTACCCTTCTCACCCTCAATTCGACTGGGCGAGCGCGATCAACAACTACACCACGTTCGATCTCGACCCACGCTCGATGGAGGCGTTGATTCGCTACCACAGCGGCAAGGGCAAGGTATTCGCCGAGCGCACGTATTCGCTCGGGTAAGGGCGGCCCTAAATCGGCGAGGGAAAGAAAATGCCGATGCCTCCGCCTTGCCGCCAGGGGTCAACCAGCGGCACCACGGCGACGTCGTCGTACCAATGCGCCACACCCGGGGTAGAACGACGCCGCACCACCCAGCGCGCCACGCCATAGCCCAGCGCCGCGCCCCACAGCACGTCAGAGACAAAGTGGTAATTGTCGACTACCAGCGACACCGAAAACGCGAGCGCGCCCAAATGAAGCGCGACGCGTGCCCAGGGCTGCTCGATGAAGCTGACCGCTACACCGAGCAGCGCATAGGCCGAGGTGGCGTGGCCTGACGGAGTGCCCGCGGGAAACTGGCGCCAAGCGCGCACGCCGGGCCCCCCAATGACGCCGGCGCCGGTACCGTTGTCGGGCCCGTCGCGGCCGGTGACCAGCTTCAGCGCCAGGTGATAGAGCTGCGCCACCGCGAGCGCTTCGATCATCAGCGACACCATTTGCATGCGCACCGGTTGCTCGAAGACGAAGCCGTAGAGCCATTGGCCTACCATCGCCCCGGCGATGCCGCTCCAAATCAACAGGTCTCCGGTACGGGTCCACACTTTGAAACGCGGCTGCCCCAAGTCAGCGTTGAGCGTGCGTTGCATGCGCGCGTCGAGCGAATGGCTGTCGGGCAGCATCAACGCTGCCACGCTGTACGTGGTGAGGGCAATGAAGGCCGCCTCGCCGCTGTCGAGTTGGCCGACGTCGAGCGGCAATTGCCCGAGATCGCAGAGCACGCGCTGCGGCAACCAGGCGGCGTCGTAGCGAAGCGCATCTTCTGCGGTGAGGCTGGGTGAAGCAGAGCTGTTCACCATGGCGGCGAGCGAAGCCGCGGCGAGCAGGCTCATCGGCTGGCTCCCCACAGCAAGGCCAATTGCACGCGAAAGTCTTCATGGGCGACCTGCTGTCGGTCATACACCGAGGTTCGAAAAGTGCGCTCGGTCGAGAGCCTCAACCCAAAGTGCTCTCCGGGCAGGGTCTGTGTCAGGCTCAGCGTCTGCGTCAGGCGCTCGTCTTCGCGTTCGCCTCCTTGGGTGGGCCGGCCAAGCCACCGCTCGACGGGCGTGAGTTGGTAACGGCGGTATTCCCAGGTGAGCCAGGTGAGCTCTCGGTACTCGAGGGTGAGCGTGGCTCCGAAGTGCATGCCCGCGGCCCAGTAGTAATTGAAGCGGCTGAGCACCGGGGGCACCGTGTCGCCGTGCCCCGCTGAAAACACCGCGCTTTCCGCCCAGGCCAAAGAACGCACCGCCGCGAACACCGGGTAAGCGAAGCCGGTGGCGCGCAGCCGAAACAAACCCAAGTGTACTGCGCCGTGGCCTTCGAGGCCGAAGAGCGCCACCGCGCCGAGTTGATCATCGAGGCCCAGCGGGTGCTCTTCTTCGTGGTGGTAGAGCGCGGTGAAAGCGAGGTACCCGGCCACGCCTGAGACACCGGCCCCCCACGGCTCGAGCTGTTGGCCGTAAAGGCCCAGGTAAGCGACTTCAGCGCGAATACGCCCGCGATCAACGCCGCGTTCACCCAGGCTGAGCTGCAACTGCAACCGCGTGGCGAAAGGCGTGGCGAACCCGCGGCTTAG